>CAIQSZ010000410.1 GCA_903874575.1 uncultured Elusimicrobia bacterium | reverse complement strand
CGGTTTCACCTTCACTTCATCCCGACTTCGAGTTCCTGGTTGAACATGGTCGAGCGCTGGTTCCGCGAGATTACCGACAAACGCATCCGTCGCGGAGTATTTCACAGCGTCCCGGATTTGATCGCTGCGATCCAGGAATACCTGGATGCTCACAATCAGAACCCAAAAGTATTCGCGTGGACCGCGACGACCGAGCGCATTCTGGCTAAAGTCGCCAGAAGTAAAGAAGTGTTGGAGACACTACACTAGCTGTTCGCTCTGTCGAGGTCCAACTTCCTGTATTCGGTAAGGACTCTGTTCCACACTTCCATCTGATATTGAGTCGGTTGTCCGTCGTCTTTGTATCGCCCGTAGAACTCGGAAATCGCGCGTTCGGGAATCCTATTATTGCGATCTAGCAACCAACTTAGATGCCTGGCCGCGGCCTGAATATTTGCATTCGGGTCGCTATTCCATCGTTAATTTTCCACGATAGCCGGTCGGGTGCCATGAGCGACCAGAGTATAGTAAGCGTCAAGGATGCGATTCATTTCCGCTACTTTCCTGGGAGCCAGTTCCATATCGTACCTGCCTAGATTGAATTCATAGACAATCATTTCCCTAAGTTTCTGTCCGCTAAGCGCCGACCCCTGGCGCCGCGGGATATCGTTTCTAAGAAAGACGAGGCGTTTGATGCCGGCTTCGATGCTCGCAGACGAACTCAAATACCTCATGGAGGAATCTTGCAGAGGAGGAAGCGGCACGAGGCCTTTTTGTCCCCGGACAGCGAAATCCGGATCCCATTTGGGATTCTGGACTTGAATGATCGCCGTCAGTAGTAACGCGATCTCTCGATCGGGAGCCATCTTCAAAATCAACTGCCTGAATGGCGCCTCTTGCGAGACTACCTTAATCCCCGGACGAAGCTGGGGGCGTTTCCGGTAAGCGCGAGCCAGGTCTTCGTATTCCGCTGGGACTTCGCCTGCGAATAGCTTATCGATGTCTGGCAAATCATTATCGTGCATTTGTTCGAGTTGATAGGCTACAAATCCATCCCCGTTCCCATAGTGACCAGGGTTGGCCATAAGTTGTTTAAGACGAGCAAGTCCTTTCAATATTTTTGGGGAAACGCTGTCCGCCCTTGCGGATACGGCCCGACCTGCCGCCATGGATTGTTCAGCGGGAAGGGGAGGATCATCTAAGTAATTAGTACCTGACGGACATCCAAGAAAACCAAACGTGGGTTTGCAGACGGGCTTAGTGGTGTGCGATGCGGTCTTTGTTGGGGCAGGTACACTCGCAGTGGGAGTAGGAGCGACGACCATGGGAGAATCTTCTTGTGCTACGTGGAAGGCGTTGCGCGCTCGTTTTGCCCAGTCTGCGATTTTGACGACAGGTCTGCGCTCGGGACCCTTTTGGCTCGGGGCTGCGCCGCCACTTACCGTAACACGCACGTTGTTCGCTCCATATGTTCTTCTCAGCAAGTTTATGTCAGCCTCGGCAGCTGCTTCGCCCCAATTTGCCGCGGAGTAAACCGTCTCAGTTCCTTGCTTCAATTGGACATAGTCGGGGCCCAGGAGCCTTCTGATGGCCGGTTCGTCCTTCGTCGGATTGACGGAAACCCCCACCAGGGATATCTCTACGCGTGCGTGCGCGACGGCTCCGATAGGCATGAGAAACACGGCCGCCAGCAGGGAGCGGGCGCGGAGCGGGATTTTGAGTCTGCGGACGACGGAGTAGGGGGGGGTGGACATAATGCCTCTCGGGACCTGATATGTCCGTAGTGTAGAGGGTCGGCGCGTTTCGCGCAAGGGGCCGACTCGCCGCTGTAACTCGCCGCTTTTAGCGCGGATCTTGCAGCGAGCCGACGAAAAGGAGGGCGCCGGAGGCGGCGTCCTCGATTGCGAACAGGAACGGGCGATCGGCGATGAAGACGAAGGGCGGCGGTTCCCGCAGTGCGACGAATTTCCGCGCCACCAGCACGGCGGTCTTCGCGGCGGCGACGGTGCCGGTTTCATCGACTTCAACCACAGCCTCCTGGCGGACTTCGCTGATGCGAAGCATCTCCTGAGGCCCGCGCGCCTCGGCCATGTCGCGGAAGTCGGCGCGGTCGTCGAAGGCGGCGCCCGCGCCCATCGCGATCAGCGGATCATTGAGGCGCATCGAGGCGCGGGATTTGAAGCGCGGCAGTTCGACCTCGCCGGCGCGGTCTTCCATGCGCGCGCGCAGGGTCCGCCACCACGTTCCGCTGAGCTTGCCGGCGATCGCCGCGAGCGTCGTCGTCTTGGCCGGGAGCAGCACGATCATCGCCAGGCGTCCGGAGCCGTAGGGCAGGCGGACGGCCTGCAGGTCGGCATCCTCGAAGTATGAAAATTCGTTAAGGTCGCCGGGCCGGAGGAGGCCGAAGGCCATGCGCGGATGAAGGATGCTCCGTCCCGATGCCAGCCGGAAGTCCCGGTCCTTGGTCTTGCTCTTGTCGAAGGGCCGCTTCCAGACCCCTTTGAAGTAAACGGTGTTCAGCAGTACCGCGACGTCGTCGGGCTTGAGTTCCTCCACGGCCTTCGTGATCTTGCCGTGGGTTCGGCGCGAGACCCAGGCGTCGGCTTCGGCGACGACGCTCGGGGAGAAGTCCCGGCTGAAGACCTCCGCGTCGAAGCCGTCCTTGGCCCTGGCGACGTAGGAGTCGAGAAACCTCCACTGCGAGCGCAGCCAAAGCGAGTTCGCGCTCTCGACGGTCGTCAGGGGGTCGGCGGCCTGGATTTCTCGGCGCGTCCTCTTCAAGGAGGCCACGAAGTCCTCGCGGCTTGCGGCCCGCAGCGTCCGGGCCAGACCGGCGGCCGTCTCGCCGCGCGCGCCCACGTACGCGAGGCCGACCGCCTCGCGCGCGCTGAAGGGCGAGACGAGCGCGTTTTTACCAGGCTTGAGCGCGGCGGTCTCGCGGTACAGCGTCAGCGCGAAATCAGCCGCATCGCCGGCGTCGGGCGGGGAGGCCTGCCGGGGCGGCGCGGCGAACGCGGGCGGCATGGACAGAGCGACGGCGAACAGCGAGGAGATCGCGCCGCGACGTTGATTCATCGGGATTCGAAGGGGAGCGGCAGGGGCGCCGCCGTCGTGCCGTCGGTCTTCACGCCGCGCGCGAGTTCGAGCGTCCGGGAGCCCGCGGCGACCTTCACGGTCGAGCCCGAAGGTCCGTACAGGAGGTCCAAGGCTTCCTCGAAATTCAGGCGTTGCGACGAGCGGCCGTCGACGGCGTCGATGAGGTCGCCCTCCTTCAGTCCGGCCGCCGCGGCGGAGCGGCCCGCGACGACGCGCGCGACCTGGAAGCGGCGGCGTCCGGCGGCGTCGGCGGCGGTCCTCAGCCACAGGCCCGGTCCGGCGCGCCACCACGACGGCGGCTCGACGATGGAGACCGGCTCGAGCAGGCGCACGCGCACGCGCGCCGCGTCGTCCAGCAGGAGCGGCCCGCGTCCGCCGGCCGCGGGCGGGGCGGCGACGATCAGCGCTCCCCCCGGGCTGACGAGGTCCGTGTCGGGGACCCCGGCGACCGCGGCGGCCGCGCCCCGGATGGGGTAGGTCCGCCCGCCGGCCAGGAGAACCTTGTAGAACGCCAGGCGCAGCTTGCGCGTCGAGCCGTCGTCCGAGGTCGACACGACGCGGGCCCAGAAACGGCTCTTGGGCGGCACCGCCAGGAAATCCAGGGAATCGTCGGTGGTCAGGCCCGTCGAGGCCTCGGCTTGGACGACGTCGCCGACCGCGAGCGCGGCGGAGAGGCCTGCGGGGAAGCGGACCCAGACGGCCTGATCGGCGCGCAGGGTCCAATCGAGGGGGGCGGCCTCGGCCACGTCGTCGCGGGCCCGCGCGGCGTCGCGGATCGAGCGGGCGTCGGCCAGGGCGAGCTCGCGCGCCGTGAGTTCTCCCGGGCCGCGCGTGAAATCTTCGGGGGCGGAGGCGGGCTCGCCGGACAGCGCCGCGGTCTCCAAGCCCCGGCGGACCACCAAAGATTCCCGCGCCTCCCCGGCCGCGCAGCGGCGCGCGGAGGCGG
>CAIQSZ010000409.1 GCA_903874575.1 uncultured Elusimicrobia bacterium | reverse complement strand
GTAGTAGCCCTGCGTCACGAAGCGCCTTCGGAAACGCACGGCGAAAGCCTCCGCCTTCGCTACCGTTTCGAACTCATCAGGGCTCGCGAATAATTTGTCTGTCTCGTTCCACAGCATGAACATGGATGATCTCCTTTGGGCAAACCGCCCGCGGACCGCCCCGGGTTGCCCCGGGGCGGCGGCGTGGACGGTCCGCCTCAGAGCAACCCATGCTCTCGGAAGCTGAAGAAGGCCTCCCCCTCGCCGATAACGATATGGTCGGCCACCGGAATGCCGAGCAACTCCCCGGCGCGTTGCAGGCGCCTCGTCGCCTCCCGGTCCTCTGACGACGGCGACGGGTCCCCGCTCGGATGATTGTGCGACACGATCACCGCCGCCCCATTGAGGAGGATCGCCGCCCGGAACACCTCGCGCGGGTGGACCAAAGACGCCGACAGCGTGCCGACGCTCACCTCGTTGATGCCGATCACCCGCCTCCGGCTGTCCAACACCATCAGGACGAAATGCTCCTGGGGCGGGTCGCCCAGAAACTGCTTGAACAACTTCGCGGCCTCCGAGCCTTGGGTCACGACCGCCGATCCCTCCTTCACCAGCGACCCCGTCCGGTCCAGCACGACCCGGTAAAGCGGTACGCTCGATCTCTTCACCATCAAAGCCGCCGTGGATTCGTTGGCTACAAGCGCCGTCACCGCCTTCCCGTCCTCTCCGACATTCACGCAGGTCTTGTTTTTCATAACCACCTCTCGACCGCCCGGAGGGTCGAAGATGGCCGAGGAGCGCCGAAGCGGCGAGGAATAAATGGGGGTCCCCCGGAGAACCGCCCTCGGCGCAGCCGAGCCGGCGGCCCCGGCGCAACCGGGCTGACTGGGAAAGTGGAGCTAGCAAGGCTAGGCCATTTCTCAGTTTATGCGAGAGGGTGACCGTTTATGCCGGAGCCGCGGCGGCGCTCACTCCTGGCCGTCTGAGCGGGAGGTGGTTATGAAAAAAAAGACCGCAGGTTATCGGGAGGAGCGGACGGGAAGGCGGTGCCATAGAGAAACAAGGATTATGGCCGCCAAGCGGTAAGTTGGAGTTCTCGGGTCCCTGTCAGCTACTCGGCAGGGAGGAGCGCCCGCGGACCGATCCGCGCGCCCGCCAGGGCGGAGAACTCCGAAGGAGAAGCCTAACACGAGGTACTTCGACATAACGGAATCTGGCATATTGCTGGTATTCCAACTACAATCCATAATTGGTTAATCGCGGTCCGAATTAAGCTGGTCAGCCTAATAATAATAAGGCGCCCTAAGCGAGGAGAAACTCGATGCGAAAGATGCCGTCACCGCTAAGCATAGCCGCGTGTGTGCTTATGGCGAGCTGTGCCGCAATCCAAACGACACCGCAGGGGACGGTGGTCGAATTAACAAACGATAAACCTACGGGTGATTGTAAAGCGCTTGGTGAGATCATCGGTTCACAAGGAAACTGGTTTACTGGTGATATCACCTCGAATAAGAATCTGATGCTCGGAGCTAGGAACGACCTTAGAAATAAAGCGGTGGCCCTAGGCGGAAACGTGGTACATGTCCAAAACCTGAGCAACACAAACGCATCGGGGAGTGCTGGCACAACAAATACGACGGTCATTGGGATGGCCTACAAATGCCAGCTACCGGAGCCTAATCACAAGTTGGGACCCTAAAATTATGAATCGAATTAAATACGCGGATTTAAACGCCAAACAGAAGGAGAACTACAACTTCCAGAAAGTCGCCGGCGTATTGGCCGACTACGGCTTTAACTGCATAAAGCTCGCGGATGACTGGCAAGGAGCGGATTTTCTCGCGTACCACAAAGATGGGAACGATACGCTAAAGGTCCAGCTTAAGGCGCGGCTCACGGTTGATAAGAAATATTCCGAGAAAGGACTTCACATCACATTTCCCATCAATGGCACCTGGTATTTGCTCGATCATGATGCACTCGTTCAACTCGTGGATAAGCACTCGAATTTTTTAAACACAAAGTCCTGGCAGGTTGGCGGCGGGTACAATTCGGATGCACCGAACGGACGGCTGATTGAAGCGCTGAAGGACTACGCGCTAGAGGGTGCCTAATTATATGAGCGATACCGTCCCAGAGCCTGTTCCAGTCACTGAGCGGACGAACGGTCAGATTACCGGCAACGTCGGGCTCTACTACTGTTGTTATCAGCTCTCAAGACGAGGATGGAACGTAATGCCCACTGCCCGAAATGCGAAAGGGGTCGACATAATTGCGTATAGCGCTGATGCCTCTCAGTTCGTGGGTATTCAGGTGAAAGCGCTGAGCAAACGCAGCGCAGTCCCCCTTGGGACCTCTTTAGAAAAGTTCATGGGGAATTACTGGATCATCATCAACAAACTCGCATCAGCACCCGAAGTGTTTGTTTTGCTTCCCTCGGAAGTAAAGGCTGGAGCACATCTCGCGGGCAAGGACGACAAAGCAGCTTATTGGCTTGAGGCGAAGGAGTACGAAAAGACTGAATTTAAGGACGCATGGCACAGGATCGGGGGCGGTGCCTAACTAATGGATAGAGCGGCCGGCGGCTCGGTGAGGAATATCTTAATAGCCGCCGCCGCTCTTCCTCGGCGTTAGGGCACCGAAAGTTAAACATGAGGAATAAACTTGGAGAAGCACTAACGCACTTGAAGCACCCGGGTTATCTGCTCGCCGGGTTTGTGCTTGCCGTGGTATTCGCACGACTGAAATTAGGAGTGCCACTCGGGCATCCGGCGTTGACCACAGCTGCCTTGATCTTCGGCTGGTTCATGGCTTTTTACACAGCCAACTGGAATCAGCGCGAAGCCGCACTGAATCGTCTACGCTACGAGGCTTATGGGAAAATAGAGCCAGCGCTCACTGCGGCTAAATTATCCCTGTCGCCAATCCATCAAACAATTCGCGTGATAGAACATGTAGCCAACAAAGCGGGAAAACAGCTCCCGCTGCATTTGGTGACGGATTGGCAATTTCGACCTGCAGTGCTGGGCAAACAATTGGATCTGTGTGGGGAACGCTGGGTAGAACTTCTCTCAGCTCTTGAGTCGCAGCAGATCCTATTTTTGGACTTATTGCCGCTTCGGCGCGCGCTTACCATTGAATGGAATCGGGTCAACAAGCGCCTCTACTCATTTCATTCAAATCTGATGGCAACTGTAGCGAACGATCCCAATCCGGCGATACTATCGGCCGATCTCAAAGCTCTTGTAAAAGAAGCGGAAGAGATCAATTCCCTAATCTGGGATATGGCCAGTTATTTCTATGATTATGGTCTCGATCTACAGAATGAAGCACTTGAGCCCATTGTGGGTTGCAGAATGCCCAAGCGCCAGACTACCGATCCAAAGTATTTAACGCTTGACCAGCTTCCAAACGACCACCAAAATGAAAAGATCAATGTGGGCACAAGCCCCTAATGAACAAACTCATTGCACTACATAACTGCTGGATAATCGCCAGCGGCTTAAAGCGGCTGATGCTAGGTCGCGTACCCATTGAAGAACCTCTTTCCAGGCTGACCGATCCGAGTGACAGAAAGTCCGCGAGACAAAATGCCAAGCTCCTACGCCTCGCTGCTTTCTATGCGCATCTGTATGTGGTTGTGGACGGATACAGGGCGGGCAAGTTTCAAGATGCCACCTTAGACGGTCTCCTGTCAGATTCCAAGAATAGGAATAGTCTTCGTGATTGCCGGAATGCCGTGTTACATTGTCAGAATGAACCGCTTTCAAAGAAGCTTTTGAATTTTCTCACCTCTGAAGAAGCCAACAAATGGATACTCAAGGTGCACTTTGCTTTCGCCGAGTTTTTTGAAGAGAAGCTTCCAGTTCCGGAAACCTTGGACTATCTCAGGAGCCACTATGCTCAAAGCAACCCGAGGGTGGGCGTCTAACATTGGCTTGAACGGACGGCGGCCTCAAATTGGCTGGATTGCGGATAGTTCAGCCTCGCGTTAGCGGGCAAAGGACGTTTGGAGGACGTATGAATGTGCGAGAGATTCCATTCAAGCTCAGATTTATTCTCATACTCACTCAGGCAGGATGCTCCAGTATCGGCCTAAATTCGAGTGGCGAGCTCGAAGTTGCTCTGACTCCCGATGAGCGCATCGTGGCATGCAGAGCGGCACCGGCCTCCGATGGGTGCATGTCTGGCCGAACGGGTCCCGGCAAGCGTTCCGCAATTCGCAAACTGCAAATCCAGTTCGCTGAAGCAGAACAACAGCAGTCGGCGGCCGCATCGCGTGAGCGTGAGGCGGCGGAAGCATCGGCGACCGAAAGGACTGCGGCCCGAGAGAAAGTTGTCTCTGGACCTCGCTATGTTCGGCGTACAACGGAAATCTTCAGTTCATATGAAGATGCTGCTACGGCGCTAGATCCCCAATCCGAATACATCGGAATAGCGTCCAATCCCATGGAGCACAAAGGGAGACCGATATCAATTTTTGCAAATATCGTGCAGGTCATCGACGGAACACACCTTCTTGTCAACCCGTGCTTTCAGATGGGAGATAGCTGTCCAGCAGTTCTGCGGCTATCGCCAGGCTCTGGCGGCCCGCGGCAGTTTGTCGATGAGCAGAAGATTCGGGCCGTAGCGGAGATTGTTGATACTTATCGCTACGCGAATGTTCTTGGAGCCGCAAAAACGGTTCCGCAACTCATGGTCTACGGAATCAGAGGCATGTGAAATCGTTTATGAACAGGCAACGCTGCGGGGAAACGCGTCGTGCTGCGATACGTCGGGAAGATTAGGATTCGACCTTCGAGACGTTAAGCCCAGAGGCTAGCGAGTTCGGTCGGCCCTAGGACTTCCTCTGGAATTCGGCGTCCCCCCCGAATCATCACGGAGACCTCGTTCCTTACGTCCTCCGGAAGAAACGACACGGCCCCGCTCGCGGCCGCGACAGTTGCTCGAGAGGACGGCCACCCGTTGGGCATTCCAAGCCTTGCGGCCGCCTCCAGCATCCGTCGATGTACCGCCGGCGCCGCGGTAACTTCCGGTAGGCCGGCAACGCTTGCGATGCGTTTCGCCGCAACGGCGATCTCCAGGCCGTGCTTGTCCAAATCGCCGACATAGTGGATCTCATCGATCGAGCGACCAATCGTAGCGATATGCGGCAGCGACGCGAGGATTCCTTTCCCACCCCCATATGCGACCACCCCGTACGGAGGCGTTTTCATCTTATCGAGAACCGCTCTCGCGACGAAAAACGGCCCCGCGTTCTCAAAGATGATCGCCCTCGGTGCATTTCCGACGGACGCCCACGCGAGAGGAAGAAGCTCGGGATAGGACCCTAGAAGGCTGAGGGAGAGCCGCCCCTTCCCAAAGAGCGGAGTTCGCAGCAGCGCGGCAAGCCTCTTCTCGCTGCCGGTCAGCTGGAGCGAGCGATATTTGAGGGGTGCCTGCTCCTGAAACCAGCCGTTCACCAGGCCTTCGTGCACCTTGAGGAGAAGCTTCTCCTGGTCCGTCCGCAAGTGGCGAAGCTCCGCGATCCAGGATAGGCTCGCATGCCACGGGTAGCCGCGCCAGCCGCGCGCAGGCACCAGCGTGGGACTTCCGGCCAAGTCGATTGAAAGCGGAAGGGGCGCGCCAAAGGTCTTGTCCCAGCGCTTTCCGCTCGGCGCAGGGAGCCGGACTAGGCCCTGCCGTGATAGCGCCTCGATTGCGGACGCGAGCCATCGCCGCTCCTCGAGGCCTTGCGGGCGCCCGGGAAAAGCCGCCGCGAACGCGGACCAGAGGGTCTTCTGATCTATCCGGCGGCGAGGAGACGCGCAAAGCAGCCGGCCGAATTCGGTTATCCGCGCAGGATCAAGCTCGATCACACGAGCGGCTCCTTCCGGGAGATCTGCGCGGCTTCGATCGATCCGGCGGCATTGTCCTCGAGCTCCACGTGGCGCTGACCGGTGCCGAGGTTCACGCGCGAGTTCTTGAGTCGGATCACGTTCGGCAGGGCGTGAAGCGCGCCATAATCGTCGACGCCGGTCGTATAGATGAGCTGGACTCCCATCTCCTTGGCGACCGCGCGCTGAAGTTCCAGAAACTTAGGCCGGGAAGCGCGGCCGATAGGGTTATCAAGCAACAGGACGCTCGAAGGACTGCGTGACATCCCCCGATGGCGCGCGCGCAGCTGCGCCAGCGTGCAGTAAAGAAGGATGGCGCAGGTCAGGCGTTCGCCGCCGCTGAAGCGGGTCATCTCCGCGATGTCGACGGACTGCGATTTGAGATCAGGATCGGGGTTGAGCACTTTGACGCGGATCGGCCGCGCCAGACGGCGGACGGCTTGCTGGATGATGCCCATCGCGGACGGGATCTCTCCGCTGTTGATCCATTCGTCGACAAGCCCGCCGAGGCGGTCGAGGCGCGCCGCGGGATCGGCGGGCGTGCTCAGCGAGATGTGAAGGAACTGCGCGCCGCCCAGCCCGGGCAGCGACTCCGGGAGCTTCGATTGACGCTCGGCGCGAGCGAGGAGGCTTAAG
>CAIQSZ010000408.1 GCA_903874575.1 uncultured Elusimicrobia bacterium | reverse complement strand
CTGCGCCAAGCGCAGGCCGTCGGGCTCCGTGTCCCATTTGCCCCGCGTGGCCAGTTCGCCCTGGCGGGTCTCGGCGAGGAAGCTCCGGCGGCTGGTGTCGTTGTCGAGCGCGAGCGCCCGGGCCTTGCCGCGGGAGCCCATCCGGACGTCCGCGGTCGCCGGGCCGCAGTCTTTGCTCCGGGGCTCGGGGGCGGCCACGGCGGGCGGGAGAGCCTGGGTCAAGCCGGAGAGCGCCGCGCGCAGCTCCTTCTCGAATTCCTCGTAGCCGCCTTCGCCGATGCGGTCGAAGACCACGCGGCCTTTGCGGTTTATGAGGAAAAGCGCGGGCCAGCCTCCGGCCGCGTAGGCCTTCCAGAGCCGGCGGTCTCCATCGATGATCACGGGGAACCCGACGCCCTGCCGCCTGAGCTCGGCCTTGAGCCACGCCGCGTCCTTCTGCACGTCGAGGTCGGGCGTGACGACGCCGACGACCATCAATTGGCTCATCGCGTAGCGGTCGAACCAGGCTTTCAGCGGCGCGAGGACGCGGATCGAATGGAGGTTGGTCGGGTTCAGGAAGGCGACCAGGACGGCCTTGCGCCCGCGCAGGAAGGCGAGGGTCAGCGGCTTGGAGTTGATCCACGCGGCGTCGGGGGAGAACTCCGGCGCGGGCAGGGTGAGGGGGCGTACGGCCGCCGCGGGGGCGGACAGCATGAGGGCGAGCGCGCCGCACAGCAGGGTCTTCATGCGTCCTCCGCCGGGGCCCGCCCCGTGACCACGATCTCGACCAGGGCGGACAGGCGCTCGGCGCGGCCGGCGGCGCCGGTCTTTTGGTAGACCGACAGGAGGTTGCGCATCATGCGCGCCAGGATTTCGCGCGGCCCGCAGGGGCGCAGGTATTCCGGCCGGAACTCGTAGCCGTTGCGCACGAGCATGCGCCGGACCTCGGCGACGCCGAGCTGGCGGCCTTGCTGGAAGGCGTCCAGGAAGCGCGCCTCGCCTTCCGTGCGCAGGCCTAGGAGGAAGTGGCCGGGCGTGCCGACGCCGTACGCCGGGATCCTAAGCCGTTTGGCGACGAGGAGATAAAGGACCGAGAGCGTCACGGGAATGCCCCGGCGGGTATCGATGACGCGCGTCAGGCAGGAGTTGTCGGGATCGTAGTAGTTTTTCTCGTTGCCCGAAAATCCCATTCCCCTAAAAAGTCTGGCGGCCAGTTTCACGGCGGATTCCAGGGCGGTCTCGTCGTCGGCGACGTCCTGTTCGGCCGCCGCGGCGACGCGGTCGAGCCAGCGGCGATAGGCTTCGGGGTCCGCGTCCGGACGCACGAACCGCGAGAGCAGGAACGCGCCGGACTCCAGGTCGGGCATGCGTTGGGCGGCCATCGCCAGGAACTCGCGCCGAAGGGCCTGGAAGCGGAGTTCCTCGGCCATCCCGTCCAGGCGCGCCGTGAACTCCGGCTGGGAGGGCGTTCGCGCCGCTTCCAGGTAGGGGATCGCCGCCGCGCCCACGTCGAAGAGCTTGCGGCGCACCAGGTCCAAGCTGCGCGGGTCCTCGTCATCGAGCAGGGCCACGAGGCTGCGCAGCGAGGTGTCGTCCAGGCCCACGTCGGGATTGTACCCCGGCGCCGCCGCGAAATCAACGCCAGAATCGGCGAAAGAGGTCGAGGAGCGTCGCGAAGGCGATGAGAATGATGACCGGCGGCGCGGAGCCGTGCCACATGGCCGGACACGTTTGGCCCGTGCGCAGGCGATACCAGACGACGTAAATCAGGATGGAGCCCAGCGCCGCGGCCGGGATGTGGATGGCGGAAATAGGGGGGGCGGGGGTACCGGTTCTGCAGGCGCAGCCGATATCCGCGGCCAGCCGCCGCGCCAGCGCGTCGATTTCGGATTCATCGAACGACCATCTGCCGGTGCGCTCGGATTTGCCGTTCTTCAAAACGACGGTAAGGGTGTAAGTCGAGCCGACTTTGCCTTCCGCCCACGTTTCGACGACGCCGACGTGATCAATTCCCTCGAATCCGACCACGGAGGAACTCTGCCGCCAATAGCCCGAACGGCGGAACTCCAGCCTTTTGCTCGCGGGGTCGACCATCACGACGATATCTTCCATCATGATCAAAGACGCCGCGCAGAGCCCGACAAGCATGACGCCCAGCCAAAAGGCGGCGCGGGAACTCTCCGACGGCGCCATATGTCCTTTCGTCAGATAAATGAAAAGAGCGCCGAGCAAGCCGACGGCGACGGATAGAATCCAGCTGCTTCCCGTGTCCGATCTGATCTCCCACGCGTGATCGGTCATCCTTGCCTCCCGGCGATCAGGTTCCCGCGGCGATGCGCGCGCAGGCCTCTTCAAGCGACAGCGCCTGCTCGTCGCCGGTGGCCAGCGACTTCACCTGCACGACGCCGCGCTCGGCCTCGTCCGGGCCGATGACGACGGCGTAGCGCGCCTTCTTTTGGTCGGCGTACTTGAATTGGACCTTCAGCTTGCCGCCGCCGGGATAGAGGTCGACGGAGAGGCCCTTCGCGCGCAGGGCGGCGGCGACCGCGATGGAGCGGCCGCGCAGTTCGTCGGAGAACACCGTGACCACGGCGTCGGGCAGGGCGTCGGGGGAGCGCCGGCCCAGCTCCTCCAGGAGGAGCATCAGGCGTTCGAAGCCGATCGAGCCGCCGCACGCGGGAATAGGCCGGCCGCCGAATTTCTCGGTCAGACGGTCGTAGCGGCCGCCGCCGCCCAGCGAGCCGGACAGCGACGGGTGGCGGAACTCGAACACGGGGCCGGTGTAGTAGCCCATGCCGCGCATCAGGTTCGGCGTCAGGACGATGACCGCGTCGGGCATCACGGACTTCACCGCGTCCGAAATCCGGGTCAGGTGCGCGAACTCGCCTTGCACCGCGGACAGCATGTCGGGCCCCGCCTCGACGGCCATGATGGAGCCCGCCAGGGCCTTCGCCGCCTCGGTTCCCACCTCCGCCTCCAGCTCGGCCAGGACCTTTTCGGGCTCGGACTTGTCCAGCTTGTCGACGACGACGCACGCCGCGCCGCGCTTCTCGGCGGGCACGCCGGCCTTCTCGAGGGCCTGGTCCACGAAGCGGCGGTCGTTGAGGTGAACCTTCACGCCGGCCAGGCCGAACGCTTTGAACACGGTCAGGATCGCGGTGATGACGTCCACCTCCGCGCCCCAAGAGTCCGCGCCGATGATGTCGGCGTCGCACTGCGTGAACTCGCGGTAGCGCCCCTTCTGGGCGCGTTCCGCGCGCCAGACGGGCCCCATGTTGAACGCCTTGAACGGGTGCGGCAGGGCGGAGCCGTGCTTGGTGTAGTAGCGCGCCAGCGGCAGGGTCAGGTCGAAGCGTAGTCCCAGGTCGGCCAGGTCGGTCTTCTCCGCCTGCGCGCGTTCCAGCGCCTCGCCGCGCTTCATGATCTTGAAGATCAATTTTTCGTTCTCGTTGCCGCCCTGCCCCACCAGCACGGCCAGGTCCTCGACCGCGGCGGTCGCCACCGGCTGGAAGCCGAACGAGCGGTAGATCTTCTGGATGGTCTCGATGGCGTCGTGGCGCAGCGCGACCTGGTCCGGCAGGAAATCTCGGAAGCCCGACGGCGGAGCGGTGGGGATGGACATGGCGGTGAGTCTACCAAAGACGCCGAGGCGGCGAAAACGGTAGACTGGGCCGTGGGCGGGACGCTGAAGGTTTTTTACGGGCCTTTCGAGGCGCTCGAAGACGCGTTCGCCGCGCGCGTCGCGGAACTCAAGCCCGGGCCGGGCGACGCGCCCCTGCTGGTGGTCGCGCCGTCGCGCACGCTGGCCGACCGACTGGAACGCCTGCTCGTCGTCGAAAAGGGGCAGTCCCTGCTGGGCGTGCACCTGCACACTTTTCACAGCGTCGCCGCCGCGATCGTGGAGGAGGCGGGGTTCCCGGAGGGGGCGCTGGTCTCCGACCCGCTGTTCCACGACGCGGTCGTCGATCAGGCCCTCGACGAGGCGCCGTCTTTGGGCATCGCCCGGGAACTTCGGCCCCGCGCGCTGGCGGCCGCGGTCCGCTCCAGCCTGCGCGACCTGGTGGACGCGGGCGTGGACCCGCGCCAGCTCGCGGACAACTTCGGCGACGACCTCTTGCGCGACGAGGACGAGAAGGCGCGCCTCGTCGCGCTGCTCTCGCTGCAGGCCGCGTATCAAAAGAAGCTGGCGAAGCTGGGCGTGCTGCCGCCGTCGTCGCTGACCAAGCGCGCGGCGGAGTCGGCGCCGGGGTCGGCGTGGCTGGCGGGGTTCCGCGAGGTGCTGTACTACGGCTTCTACGATCTCACCGGACTGCAGGCCGACGTGTTCGAAGCGGTGACCTCCACGCGGCCGTCGCGGCTGTATTTCCCGTACCGCAAGGGCCATCCCGCGTACCGCTTCGCCGACGAGCTCTTCGAGACGAAGCTCGCCGCGCGCGACCCGCGCGACTTGTCTCGGCCCGGGGGCGCGGGCACGGCGCTGGGCGCCGCGCTCGACGCGCTGTTCGACCCGGCCGCGTCCCCCGCGAAGGCGGACCCCGCGCGCGTGCGCGTGGTCTCCGCGTCCGGCGCCCGCGACGAGGCCTGGGCCGCCGCCAAGGAGTGCTCCCGGCTGGCGGCCTCCGGCGTGCCTTGCGCGGAGATCGCCGTCGTCGCGCGCCAGCTGGAGCCCTACCGCGCCGCGCTGCTCGACGCGTTCGCCGCCGAGGGCGTGCCGCTCGATCTGGCCGGCGGCGAGCCCATCCTGCGCCGCCCGCTGGCGAAGGCCTCGCTGGACCTGCTGACCCTGCGGCGCCGGGACTTTCCCGCGCGCGTCGTGGAGGATCTGGTCGCGTCTCCCTACTTCGCCTCGGCGTCGCGCGGCCGCGTCGCGCTGTGGCGCAGGCTCGTCGAGGCCCTGGGCGTGCGCGCC
Source organism: uncultured Elusimicrobia bacterium (assembly GCA_903874575.1). Taxonomy (GTDB): domain Bacteria; phylum Elusimicrobiota; class Elusimicrobia; order UBA1565; family UBA9628; genus GWA2-66-18. The sequence continues at coordinate 807 of CAIQSZ010000408.1, read as the reverse complement.
GGCTGGCTGCAGTGGCGCGGAAAGCTGGAGCCGCGCGCGAGCGGCCCCGTCGAGTTGTACCCCCACCGCGTGCGCGAGGGCCTGCCGGGCTTCGCGGTTCCCGGGGCGGACGTGTTCGCGCTGTGGGAGTTCCTGTCCGGCGTGCGCGACGGCTTGGGCGGACCGCCGGCGGCGTGGTCGAAGCGCGCCGAGGAGGCGCGCGCCCTGCTGGCGTCCCACCTGGGGTTCCCGCCCGACGCCTCGGGCCCGGAGCGCGACGCGCGCGCCGCCGTGGCCGGCGCCCTCGACGAACTGGCGGCGTTCGACCGGCTGGACGCGGAATGCTCGTGGGAGAAGTTCTTGGACGCGTTCGAGACGAAGCTCTCCCGCGCGACGCGGCCGGCCGGCGCGGGCGGGTCGGGCGTGCGCGCGCTGGACGCCATGGACGCGCGGGGCGGGCGCTTTCGCGCCGTCGTCATGATCGGCCTGAAGGAGAAGCTCTTCCCGCGCCAGATCCAGGAGGACCCCATCCTGCGCGACGAGGCGCGCGCGGCCCTGCGCCATCCGGCCGGCTATTGGATCGGCCGCAAGGCCGCGGGCCATGAGGAGGAGCGGCTGCTGTTCGCGCTGGTCGTCGCCTCCGCGCGCGAGCAACTGACCCTGGTGTATCCGCGTTCCGACGAGAACGGGCGCGCCCAGGTCCCCTCCACCTACCTGCGGGAGCTGTGCCGCGCCGCGGGCCTGCCGCCGCCCGGCGAGGCGGACGCCGGCCGCGTGCCTCGGCCCCCGGCCGAGCGCCTGCGCGGACTGCCTCCCGCGAGACGCACG
>CAIQSZ010000407.1 GCA_903874575.1 uncultured Elusimicrobia bacterium | reverse complement strand
TGTGCTTGATGGTCGCCGGAATGGCCACGATCGCCGCCGGCGTGATGGTCGTCTACGCCGGACTGCTCAAGCCTTACTTCCCCGACGCCCCCGGCCAGCTCCTGGCCGCCTGCATCATGGAAGCGCCCGCCGCCCTGCTGATGGCGAAGATGCTCATCCCCGAGACGGGCAAGCCCGCGACCTCCGGCACCCTGAAGCTGGAATACCACGAAAGCGCCGCCAACGTCTTCGAGGCCGCCGCCAACGGCGCCTCCACCGGCATTCAGCTGGCCTTCAACGTCGCCGCCATGCTGGTCGCCTTCATGTCCCTGTTGGCCATGGTCAACGGCGCCTTTCACGCCGCGTTCGGCTATTTCGGCCTGCCCGCCGTGGGCCTGGAGACCGTGCTGGGCTGGGCGCTCTCCCCCCTGGCCTGGATCATGGGCGTGCCCTGGAAGGACTGCTCCGTCGTCGGACAGCTCATCGGCGAGAAAACCGTGCTCAACGAGTTCGTGGCCTACGTCCATATGGCGCAGTGGTGCAAGACCCACGTCCTGACGCCGCTGGATCCCCGCTCCTTGCGCATCGGCATCCACGCCCTGTGCGGCTTCGCCAACTTCCTGTCCATCGCCGTCCAGATCGGCGGCCTGGGCGTCCTGGCTCCCAAACGCAAAGCCGACGTGGCCCGCCTGGGCTTGTACGCCCTTCTGGGCGGCTCGCTGGCCAGCTTCATGACCGGCTGCATCGCCGGCATGCTGGTGCCTTAGCCCGGACCGGCGGCGCGCAGCGCCTCCTCCAGGGCGTCGACGTCGTCGCCCCGTCCTTGGCCGAGCAGGCGCATCGCCTCGTCATGGACGGCCTTCGTCCGCTCGGAGGCGAACGTCCAGGGATGATCCGCGGCGGTGTTGTTCAGGCTCCGCCTCCAGCCCGGGGGCAGACGCTCGAGCAGGAGGCCGTCGCGCGCCGCCAGATGATAGAGCGGCATTTCGGGATACAAGCACAGCCGCATCCGCGCGAGCCCCGCGCAGAGTTCGCCGAAATCGAGGGCCCGAAACATCCTGACGTTGACCGCAAGGTCGCGCGGGGTGGTCCAGGGCGAGAACAAGATGAACCCCGCCGCGGCGTGCCGGCAGGAGAATACGTCGCCGGCCTGCGCGCACAGCCGCCGCAGAAAGCGGACCGCCGCCACGTTTTGAACCGCGGTCGTCCCCTTGTTGAGGCGCTCCAATTCGGGCTGGGAAAAGTTCTCGAAGCCGATGCACGCGAAATCGAGCCGGGTCCGCGCGCGTCTGGCCAGGGCCGCGACGGCCGCCCAATCCGTCTTTTTGGACAGCAGTTGATCGACCCGCAGGTCCAAGAGCAAGGTCAGATCCGAGATCCCCTCCCTTCGAAGACGCGCCAGCAAAGCGTCCAGATGATCGAGCGGCGCGTGCTCGCATAAGCGGAAGTCGGCGACGGCGCGTCCGTTCTCGCGGATCCAACGCATCTGCCGGACGATCGAATCGACCCACTCGGAGCGATCCACGGAGGCGGCCCGGCTCACGCGGAACAGGCACATCGAGCATCCGCCCGTGAAGGCGACGTTCCCCGGCAAATCAAGCCCGTCGAAGAGGGGATTAAGCCGCACGCTCCTGCGATAGGGACAGTTCAACCGCCCGAGGAGCTCGGCCGCCCCGCCGCTCTCCGGGGCGAGGCCGCGGCTGAAAATCACCGTGCGTCTCAGGTCCGGACGAAACGGCCGCGCGGCGGGCACGAACAATCCGGATTCGTCCGCGGCGCTCCGCGCCCGCCCGCCCGCGCGTCCTTCGACGACCCGCATGATGGAAAAGCGCCCCCCCGTCACGACCTCCACGCCCGGAAGCAGCTCGAAGGGCGTGCCGCTCTCATAAAGGCACAGCCGCGCCCGGGGACTGCGCTTGCGGACGGCGCGCGCCAAGTCGTCCGGCCAAACGCGATAGAAGACGACCGCGTCGCTTGCGGCCGCGAACGGATCCTGGAGGAACCTCTTGAGGACGGACGAAGGAACGCCCCCGGGAGTCGACTCCACCGTGAAGACCCGCACGAGGTGCCCGCCGGCCTGGAGGTCCCCCGCGAGCAGGGAAAGCCTCATGTTCCCGTAGAGGCTGCCTCTGCCGGGAAATACGGCCTCGACGAGACTGACCTTCATCGGCTTCATGCGCGCGTTTTCAGCCTCCGATGCTCCAACGCGTCGGCCATGCGCCCGACAAGACACAGGCAGCCCTGATGGCCGAGAAACGGCCGGCTGTAAAGCGCGTGGGAAAAGTAGGAGGGAAATCCGAGCTCCACCAAGGGAACCGGAAGGCGATCGGCGACGAAGCTGTTGGCGACCAGCAGATCGACCTTCAAATCCTTCAAAAGAGCGCTCAGCGCCGCGTTCGTCGGCTCGAAGACGACGCCGGCGGGAGCGGAGAACTCCTTGATATCGCGCATATGGGACTCCCGCGCCATGACGACGCAGGCGGCGGGGACGAAGCCCAGTTCCTCCGCGAGCGACAGGAATCCCGGCAGCAGATACGGATCGCCGACGTAGGCCACCCGCCTGTTCAGGAAAACGTGGGGCACGACCCATTCCAGCTTCGGGACGACGGCGCTCAATTCCTCGCGGACGAACTCCCGCGCCGGCGCGCCGCGGCCGCAGGCCTCTCCGAGCGCCGAGATCCAGCGCCGGGACTCCTCAAGCCCGAACGGAAGGTCGAGCTCGACGAGCTTGGCCTTCGTGCGCTTGGCCAGGATGCGCGCCGCCTCGCGGCCGTAAGGCAGCGAGACGATGGTCCCCGCGTCCTTGACGTCGGCCAGGCTCGCGTACGGAACGTTCGAGAGCCAGACCGAGACGAGATCGAGCGACAGCGCCCCGACCATTCTGCGAATCTCCCGGATGTTCGCGGCGTGGTCGTCCTCGTTGCGGTCCATGAGGTAGCCGACCACGGCGACCTTTTCCGGCGCGGGCTTGCCGCCGGAAAGATCGATGCCCCGGGCCAGCCGGCTCAGCACCGCGGCGTAGCCGTCCAGCCAATCGCCTTCGAGCGAACCCGGAAGGTCCATGAGGGCCACGGCGCCGTCGAGACTCACGCGGCGGTCCCGGACGATCTTGTCGTATTGCGTGCCGGTCAAGGTGCCCTGCGGCAGCGGCGCCACCAGAAGCACCCCGCCCTTCAGGGCCCGGCCCATCTTGTCGATCGTGTCCGTGATCAGGAACCCGTTGTCGGCGGCGATGTTCCGCGGGTCGATCGAGGTGAACGCGATGCGGTGCCGCCCCTCGCAGTCGAAAAGCGTCGACCGCCAATCGTGCCGGCCGTGGATGAAGTCCGCCTTGCGCAGCGCGCACTCGGGCCCGTCGACCACGAGATAGGCGTCGGGGACCGCGTTGACGGCGAGATAGACGCCGATGAGATAGGGACAATTGAGCCGTCTCATGGAGCCGCCCAGGGCCGAGGGGAGGAGTCCCTCAGATACTCGCAATAGCGCCGATAGAACGGAAGCCGGCATATGCCCAGCAACTCCTCGAGCGTCGTCACGGCGCCCCCCAGGCCCATCTCAAAGCACCTCTGGGAGAATTGAGACTTCCCGCGCGCGGTCAGCCTTTTGTCGAAGAAGATATCGGAGTAAACGGCCTGGGATGGATTTTTCTCAAGCAGAAGATGCAATTCCTCGGCGGTCGAAAAATATCGGACGCCGGCGCGCGCCGGCGCCGGCGACGCGCTGTAAACCATGAAATCGAGCTTGAAGCCCATCTCCCGCAGGACCTCCAGGACGGGGATGCCCGACATGGCATGAGGGCTTCGAAGCCTCTTGAGGCCTTCCTGATCCAGGATGAAACCCAAACGGCAGCTTCCGGCGCGGCCGGACAGCAGCCTCCACTGCGCCTCGACGGCTCCCCAACGGCGCTTCCATGCGGCTTGAAAACGCCCGCCGCGGCCGACCGACAGCGCCACCGACTTCAGCCAATTCTTCGTCCGCCGCACGCCGTAGGGGGCCGGAAGCGCCAAGAATTTCATCGGGAGATCGGCGAAGTGCGACTTGTAGAACTTCAGGCAGGCCGCGCTCGGGAAAAAGACCTGGACGTCGGCGGCCATGTACTTGCGCGCCGAATCGGCGTCCGATTCCGGTAGAAGACAGGCGTTCACCTCGATGCCCATCTCCCCCAACAGGGAGATCAGCTCATCCCGGTAGCCGCGATCGGGAAACCCGACGAGGTTTACGCTCCCGGGAATTTTAGGCGGGCTCGAGGAGCGCATGACCTCCCGGATCAAATCGAGCTTCAAGCCGATGGTGACGTTGTCCTTGGCGAGGTAATCGACGCAGGAGATCGTCGCGCAATCCTTGGCGCACGGCGAGGAGGCCGCCCGCAGGACGTCGTCTCCCGTCACGATGGGCGTGCAGGTGTTGTGGACGAAGATGGCCGCCCTTCCCGAAACGGCGTGGGCGCCGAGGAGCGACTCCAATTTCGAAGAACCCCCGTTGATCAGCTCGGTCTCGGTCAAGTCCGTGCTCAGAGGAATCTCCGCCGGGCCGGACGGACCCCGCGACTTGAGCGGAGAGTTCAGAAACGAGGCGGTCCCGTCGTCCATGCCGTAGTTGTCGAAATCGCATTCCATTTCCTGGTGCTTCACGTACAGAACGTCCGGAATATTGCTCGTCACGCCCGGCTCCCGCGTCTCATCGACCAGGAAGCGGCGCCATTGATCTTGCTCGCCCCACACGCCCCACCCGCGGACCTGACGGTACTGGCCGCTTCGGCTCGGTCCGCCGCCCCCGGACGGACGGTCCGGGCCCGCGCCGGAAGCCGGGGCCGTCATGGGCGCGACGGCGGCCTTGCGGCGGGCCGGGACGCGTTTGCGCGCGAACCCCGACCGGGACAGCTCGAGAAACTCCTCGTCCGACAGCGGGGACGGGAGCGCGCGGCGGTCCGGCTTCATCGTCCGTATCCCGTGGGCCAGCGTCCGAAACAGCCGGCTGACGGCGGCCTCCGGGTCGATTTCGGGCAAGGTCTTGCGCTGGAGCTCCGCCCGCCGCAGCAGCGGGTCCCTCGGCACGAATTCCAATATCCGGGTGCCGATCAGACGGGCGAAACGCTCGAGCGGCGCCCGGTCGACCGCGGGATCCTTCAGATTGGCCACGAGCCCCGCCAGGACCACGCCGTTGCCGGCGTACGTGCGGACCGCCTTGGCGATGTTGTTGGCCGCGTACAAGGACATCATCTCCTCGGACATCACGATGAGGACCTTCTCGCCGAAACCCAGCCGCAGGGGCGCGGCGAAGCCCCCGCACACGATGTCCCCAAGGATGTCGAACACGACGACGTCGTAGCCTTTCCTTTTCAGGAGATCGGATTTCTCCATGAGCTCGATCATCCTGGAAATGCCCCGGCCCGCGCAGCCGACGCCCGGAGCGGGCCCGCCCGCCTCGACGCAATCCATCCCGAGCCTTCCCCGCACCAGCAGTTCGTCGATGGCGCCCTCGTAAGGCGTCCACTCCAGGACGGTGCGGATCATCCCGCCGTCGACGAGGTTCATCGTGGAATCCCGCTTGGGATCGCACCCGACGTGCAGGACCTTGCGGCCCTCCCGCGCGTAGCACGCGCTCAGGTTCGAGGCGATCGTGGACTTGCCGATCCCGCCCTTGCCGAAAACGACTATTTTTTCCACGCGCGTCCCCCCCTCATCCAGAGGTCTTGAAGATAAGCCTCGTCTCTTCGCACTCCGCCGGCGAGCTTGAGCGCCTCCCGCAAGACCGCTTCGATCTGCGAATCGGTCTTAGGCCGCGGCAGGCCCGAAGCCCGCAGAACATGGGCGACGAGCCCGCTCGGGAGACGGTCGAAATCGCTTCGCATGGCCGCGGGCTCGCCCATGGCCGAACGGACCAGCGCGCGGTTGACCCGGGCCCAAGGCGCGCTCAAGGACATCTCGATGCTCCGATCCAAATCCGACAGCGCGCGGTCGTGGCGCCCCAGCCGGCGCATCAATTCGCCGCGCCAGGCGTACGACTCGGCGTCGCGCGGACCGTGCGCGACGGCCTTGTCGAGGTCCTCCAGCGAGCCTTCGAAATCCCCAAGGAGCATGCGCGCCGCGCCGCGCCAACCGAAGGCCAGCCACGCGCCGGCGTCGACCGCGCGGTCAAGCCAGCCAAGGGCGTCGCGATACCGTCCGAGCCAGAGCAGGGCTTCGCCGCGCCAGGCCCACACCTCGGCGCGGTCCTCCCCGGCCGCCGCCCGGTCGAACTCGGCGAAAGCGGCCCGACGCTCGCCCAGGCATAAAAGCGTCTCGGCCAGGGAACAGCGGGCCTGCCAGAACCCGCCGACGGTCGCCAGCGCCCCCTCGAAATCCTCCCTGGCCCGGGGATATCGGCGAAGCGTCAGCCTCAACATGCCCGTGAAATAACGCATCCATCCGTAACGCTCGGCGGGCAGACGACGGACGCCGGACATCTCGCGCAGCGCTTCCTCGAAGCGGTAAAGGCGCCAGTAAATGCACCCCTTAAAAAAACCCGGCCACGGGGAGGACGAGTTCCGCCGGGACCAGGCCTCCAGCGCCTTCAGTTGCCGGAGATAATGATTCCTCGTTTTTTTATCCAGCGCGTCGGGATGGAGCCACGTGTCGGGCTCCGGCCAAGGACGAGGCAGCCGCTCGAGGTCCACCGCGCGCGGCGCGTCCGACAGCACCTGCGCGACGTCGAACGCCCGCCGATAATCCTGAAGACCCATGAAGGCGATGAAATGCGGGAAGGATCGGCCGCCGCGCCCCGATCCGGAATCGACGAAGCGCCGGAAATGACGCCGCATGCGGCCGTGCTCCCCCCGCAGCCCTTGAAGCCAGCCGATCTTGAAATGGACGATCGGATCGCTTCCCCGGGAAGCGGCCGAGGTCATCCAGCGCACGGCTTCTTTGTACTTGCCCCGGCTTTCCAGGAACTCTCCTAGAAAAAGCCTCGCCTGCCCCGCTCCTCCGCTCAGGCGCACCGCCCGGCGCAGATGGTCCTCCGCCTTCTCGTGGAAACGCAGGCGCTGGCACAGCCGTCCGAGCGCGATGCACGCCTCGGCGTCCTGCGGAGCCACCCGGACCGCCGCCTCGTAGGCCCGCTCGGCCTTCGCCATCGACCCGCGCTCCTCCAGGGCCCTGCCCAAAGCGATCCACTCGCGCGCGTTCCGGGGATCGCCTCGCACCGTCGAGACGGCCGCGCTCAGGGGCTTCGCCTTGGGCCGCATCTTAGTAGCCTACCAAAAAACGCGAAGTTCTCCGGCCCGCATTCACGCGGACGCCTTAGCTCAAGGCGCTACCACCACCAGCCGTAGCGTAGTTCAACGACCTGATTTGAAGCCGGCCGCGCCCCGGACCCGGACGTGGATCTTGCGGGCGGCTTTCTTGGAGCGGTCGCGGCGGTTCAAAAAGCTCTCCGCGCCCGCGCCGGGAAGAGCATCGGCGGCCGGCGCCGCCTTCCTCCGCGGATGCCGCACGCGCTTGGCCTTCTTGGGACCCGAACGCTCCTGCCGGTATCGCGAGCTTTCCGCTTTCGTCGTCATGGGGCACCCCCGCGTCGATCCGATCCAAAAACCGGTTCGAACCGACAGCGCCGCCACTATAGCACTAATATCTCAATGCCCATGCGCGGCGCCCGAAGGCTCCCGGCTCCCCTTCGTGAAGGAGAGGGCGAACATCATCGCGGCGAGGACGGCGTAGCCGGCGGCGAACTGGTAGGGGATTTGGTTGGCCGGGAAAGAGAGGCTGGACGGCCAATACATGCTGCCGTCGGGAACGGCGGAGTGGATGACGCCGACGAAGGTGAAGCCGGCCAAGATCCACAGGTAGCCGGACGCGGCCTTGAGCCGGCGGTCGATCAGCTTGGCCATGAAGGCGCCCCACAGCATGCCGGTCAGGATGAAGCCGTTGCCCAGGGCGACGGTGACCAGCATCTCGGGCAAAGCGCGGCCCTGCTCCGTCATGAGGGCGTTGAAGTTCGCCGCGGGAACCAAGGCGGGGTTCGAGAACTTGATCTGCAGGAGCCGCGCCAGCGTGGGGAAGTAGGAGAACGCCACGGCGGGAGCGTGCTTGGCGGGGCAGGCCTGGAACGCCTGGACCATGATGTCCAGCGCCACGAAGATCAGGATGGGCGCGATGACCGCGCGCGGAATGATCTCCACGAACCAGCCCACGTAGCCCAGCATGCCGCCCAGGCCGATGAAAAGTCCGGTGAGCAAGGTGTAGCCCGCGCGGCTGCCCATCTGCTTGTAGGCGGGCTGGCCGATGTACGGAGTGGACTGCGCCACGCCGCCGCAGACGCCGGCGATGAGCGTGGCCGCGGCCTCGGTGAGCAGGATGTCGCGCGTGTTGAAGTCGTCGCCGGCCACGCGGGCGCTCTCGGTCACGTTGATGCCGCCGATGACCGTGAGAAGGCCGAAGGGCAAAGCGATGGGCAGGAACTTCAGCGCGGGACGCACGCCCCGGAGGAAGTCCAGCGTCGGCATGGGGAAGCCGAAGTGAAGCGAGGCCGCCGGCGGCGCGTAGGCGCCGCCCGCCAGCCCGCGCGGGGCCAGCAGATAATAAG
>CAIQSZ010000406.1 GCA_903874575.1 uncultured Elusimicrobia bacterium | reverse complement strand
ATTCGTCCCTGGAGGCGTACGGGCGAGGGACGGTCTGGTCGGCCGGCGCCGACGTGCGTCCCGACGCCGCGAAGGCCGCGCTCGACGAGATCCGCCTCGAGGTCGAGCGCCTGTGCGCCGAACCCGTGTCGCCCGAGGTCCTGGCGTCCTCGAAACGCCATCTCATGGGGCTGTTCCTGATGCGTCTGGCTTCGCTGGACCGCATGGCCGGGTATCTCTCCGCCGTCATGGAGAGCGGGCGCGATCCGGCGGCGGTGATGGGCTCGTACCAGGAGCGGCTGGCGGCGGTCACGCCGGAGTCGGCTCTGGCGGCGGCGCGCGCGCGTCTGAATCCGGCGCGCCTCGTCTCCGTGGTCGTGGGCGACGCGGAGTTCCTGCGCCCGGTCCTCGGACTCTAGCTTAGGGCGCCCGGCACCACAGGCCGTCTTCGAGACGCCAGCGCTCGGCCAGTTCGCGTTCGCGGTCGTTCGGCCGCGATTTCCAGCGCGCCGTGACTTTCGCGGCGGCGCCGTCCAGGGAGATCGATTCGACGCGCGCGACGCTCTCCAGCTTCCCCGCCGCGGCGGATTTTCTGAGCGTCGCGGCGTAGAGGCCGCGTCGGCCGCGGTACGGCGCATTTTGGCGCGTCTCGGCGCAGAGGCAGGTGTCGAAGTGGTCGTCGTAGGCGCCTTGCGCGAGAAGCTGGACGCAGAACTGGAACTGCTCGCGGACCTGTCGGGAGATCCCGTCCTCGACCGCGGCCGTCTCCTGGGGTTTGGGCGGCGGGGGAGCCGCGGCCGCGCTCCTCGCCTGCGCGGGGGGCTTGGCGGAAACGGGCCGCGGGACGCCGGGCAGCATGAAGCCGCCCCCGGGCGCGGACGTCTCGGCGGCGGCCGACGCTCCGGCGGGCTCGGCCGCGGAACCTTCCACGGGGTTCTCATGTTGCCCGATCAGGGATTCGCCGCCGCCGCTTCCGTCGGCGGCGGCTGCGGCGGGCTTCGGCTTGAGCCCGCCCCGGCGCGCGGCGCGCCGGGGCTTGGCGACGGGAGCCTCCGGCGCCGGTTCGGCGGGCGCGGCCGCGACGGGAGAGATCACGGGTTCGGGGGGCGGCGCGGGGGCGGGCGCGGCCGGCGGAGGAGCCGGAGCGTTCTCGGGGCTTGCGGGCGCTTTCGTCGCGTACGGTCTCAGGAGGAAAAATCCCAGCCCGCCGCCGGCGAGCGTCGCGCCGAGGAAGGCCGCCAGCAGGGCTCTGCGCGATACGGCGGGATCCGACGCAAGGGCGGAGCTTGGAGCGGGCGCCGGCTCGGCCCTGCCGTCCATGCGGGCGCCGCAGTCGCCGCAGTACCGCGCGCTTTCGGGACTGGCCGTCGCGCAACGAGGGCATGGAGAGGTCGGGGTGGGCGGCGGAGGGAGCGGAGGCGGCGCGGGGGCGAGCAGGGCTTCGCGGAACACGGGGTAGGCCAGCGCCGGTTTCCAGTCGGCGCTGTTTTCGGAGCCGGCGGGACAGACGAGGGTGGTCCCGTCGAATCCGGGCAACGACGTCAACTCCGACGCCGGAGCGGGGCCGTGGACCTTGGAGCCGTCGTGAGCGAAGAACCTCACCGGACGAATTGTAAAAAAACGGTGTTACGGGGCCATTTCTGGTTCTCGATTCGGCCGCAAAATTCGTAGGATTCAGTCGTATGAAAAAAATTCTCCTGTCGCTTTCCCTTTGCGCGGCCGCCGCCGCGCCCGCCGTCGCCGGCTTCAGCGTCGGCGCCGGACAGACCTTCGGCACGAACAACTACCGCGGCACGAAGGCCAACGCGTCCCTCGACCTCACGGATTCCTTTTACGTGACGCCGACTTTCGCGGTGTACCGCACCGACTTGTCCAGCGGCGCCCACTATCAGGGCGGACTGCGTCTGGGCTATGAGATCGGCCCGTTCAGTTTCGGCGTCACCGGCGCCTTCGCGCCGAAGACCAACGGCTACAAGCAGAACTCGGTCGGCGCGGACGCGACCTTCTCCCTGGCGCCGGGCGGCACGAAGCACGGCCGCCGCATGGCGGGCCCGTCCTCGCAGAGCAACGAGACCTTCGGCTACGGTCTGGCGGGCGTGGACGTCGGCGTCTCGGGCAACCACATCACCCACTCCGACGACAACTTCGCGGCCGGCGCGGCCGGCGCCGCCCTGCGCAACGCGGGCGCGGTCCGCGCGAACCGTTTCACGGTCGGCGAGACCGACCTGACCGCGTTCGCCGGAGCGAAGTTCCTGATCACGGAGATCAGCGCCGGCGTTTCGAAGAGCTTCTACGACAAGACGCTTGAAGGCAACCAATTGCGGGAATCGCCGCTCCTGGCGTTCGGGGAATTCAGCGCGATCCAGGCGGGCTATCCGGAGTCCGGCTACAACGCGAAGATCAAGTGGAAGATGCTGCCGTTCGTGCGTCCGTACGTCGCCTACACGCACACGAACTTCAAGCTGGGTTCGGCGCCGTCGAACGCGACCGAGATCGGCGGCAACGTGGGCCTGGATATGCTCAACGTGAAGGGCGCCTACGGCCATTACAGCCAGCGAGGCTTCGCGAGCACGGACTACTTCACGCTGAGCGCCGGCTTCAACTTCTAAAAAGACCGTTCAGGGGCAGGCCTCGAGGAGCTGCTTGACGACGGCGGCGCCGTTTCTCGTCGGTTCGCGCGAGGCGTACACCAAGGTGACCGTGCCGGTCTTGGCGCGCTCCGCCAGGGCGGCCAGGGTCTTTGCGGCGGCGGGGGACTTCAACTCGACGCGGAACTTCGCCTGGAACGGGCCCCAGAGGCGGCGGTCATGGTGGAAGAACTCGAACAGCGCGTCCGACGGCGCCAGTTCCTTGGCCCAGTAGTCCAGCCCCAGGGCTTCCTTGCGCACGCCCAGCGGCCACCGGCGCTCCACCAGCACGCGGTAGCCGTCGTCTTCGGATTTCTTGTCGAAGGCGCGCTTGAGCCGGATCATGTCCACAGCTTACCGAAAATTTTGGGAATTGTGGCAGGCTCGCGGCGGACCTTCAGCGTTTGGCGGGCTCGCCCGCGAAGTCCGGCTTCGTCGCGACGACGTGGTTGAAGTAGTTGGTGAACAGGTTCGCCGCCGCCACGGCCACGATCTCCAGCGCCTGCGCGTCCGTATAGCCCGCGCCGTGCAGGGCCGCCATGTCGGCGTCGGTGACCTGGCCCATGTCCTCGACGACGGCGAGCGCGAACTTGAGAGCGGCCTGATACTTCGCGTTGCCGGACTTAGCCTCGCGCGCCAGCGCCAGCTCGGCGTCCGGGATCTTCTGCGCCCGTCCGGCCTCGGCGTTGGCCAGCAGGCAGTACTGCGCCTGGTTGGCCGCCGCCACGGTCAAGGCGATGCGCGTGCGCAGTTCCGCGTCCAAGGAGACGTGGCTCAGCGAGGCGCCGAGCGCCGTGTACGCGTCCAAAACCGCCGGCGCGTTGGCCATGGTCGCGTGCATGTTCGGCACGCGGTGCAGGCGCTTCTTCACCTGCTCCAACTGCTCCTTCACCTTCCCCGCCGCCTTGTCCATTTCGATGGGCAGGATTCGCTGCATGTGCATGTCGCCTCCGTAGCGCCTTACACCGGGAGAATAGCATCGTTTGCGCCCCGATGGGCCGTCAGGGCCGAGGGCTGCTTGTCGTGAGTTCCATCCGTTCGGAAGGCCACACGGCATCGTTGAGCTTCTGCTTATGGAGGCGCTCGAAGCCATCGTCGACCGCTCTCATGAAGCCGGAGTCCGCCCGGATAGGCTCGGCCACGATGCGAATACCGCCTATCAGCCGCTCTCGGCCTTCTGGAACCAAGCCTTTCCGGACGGCCGTATATCGAAGACCGGCGACCTCTGATGGCCTCAGCATATGACCGTTGTCGAAGCGGTCGACGACGGCCCAACGCACGCGCCGGGCGACAGTTTCCGCATTGCGGCCGACGAACAAGAACTCCTTCGACGATATCCGTACGACCTCCCGCACGTCTAATCCCATATGGCGGGCCCGGGACACCTCATGGCGGATGATGAGGCCGAGATAGCGCAGGTAGCGGTCGCCCGCCTCATGTCCCAGCACGTCGTTGATCAGCTTGAGGTTTCGCGCCGAGATCAGGGCGACGACTCCTCCGCCGACGTAATCTCGATCCCATTGCGCGACGTGCTGAGCGACGTATTCGCCGCTGCGCGCGAAGGTCAGCGGGTCGCGCAGATACAGTTCCTCGAAGAGGCTGAGTTCGTGCGAATTGAGAAGCGCTTCGAGCGCGGCGCGTTCGGGGGCCGTCGTCCGAGGCGTCGTCGCGGTGGGCAGAGGGGGCGGGGGCCCGGGTCGCGCCGGCGGGGTCCACTCGACGCCGGCGCCGCCCGAGGCGGTGATGCGCACGGAGCCGCGTCTGCCGTCCGCTTTCGCCGCGTTGAGCGCCTGGTCGGCGGCATGAAGCGCCGCCGCCGGGTCGCGGTCGAGCAAGAGGGCCACGCCGTAGGAGAAATCTCCGATCGGTTGGCCGTCGCGTCCCGAGCGGATCCGGGCTTGCGAGATCGCATCCAGCTCTCGGGGTTCGAGCCCGGCCGCTGAGAGAAGCCTTTCGGACGGCATCATCGCCTGGGCGTCGGCGCAGAAGGCGAGAATCCCTTCCATCGAGCCGAGTAGGGCGAACTCCTCGCCGCCGAGCCGGAAGGCGGTCACGTCGTGCCGTCGCGCGAGTTCTCTCAGGACCGCGCCGGCGAGCGCGAGCACCGCGTCGGCGCGCGCGCGGCCTTTCATGACGCCGTGTATCCCGACGAGGCCGCCGTTGACCGCGCGGAAGTTGTCCATGTCGAGCATGGCGGCCGCCGGCTCGTTCCTGCCCTGCAATGCGCGCGCGCCGTGCTCGATGAAATAGGCCCGGTTCGGCAGTCCGGTCAGCGTGTCGGTGAAGTGGAGCCGTTCGACGAGTTCAAATGCTTGCGGCGCGTTGCGAGCGACCAGCGAGCTCCGCAATTGGTCGAGGCCGCGGCCTGGGACGACCGAGGGGGTCTGGAGCGCGGGATTCGTCGCCGCGACCAGGGCAAGCGCCGCCGGCGAAGCGGCCTCCAGCGCAAGGGGCGGTACCGCGCGCACCGCGCCGCGCGCCGGCAGCGCGGCGAGCGCGATCCATGCCCACGACCCGAGTCCGAGCCTTGGGCGCGGAGAGGTCAGTAGCGGTAGTTGTCGGGTTTGAACGGCCCCTCGATCGGGATGCCCAGGTACTCGGCCTGCTTCGGCGTCAGCTTGGTCAGCTTCGCGCCCAGCTGGCCCAGGTGGAGGGCGGCGACTTTCTCGTCGAGGCGCTTGGGGAGCAGGTAGACCTGCTTCCGATACTTCTCGGTGCCTTTGTTGTTCCAGAGTTCAAGTTGGGCCATGACCTGGTTGGTGAACGAGCAGGACATGACGAAGCTGGGGTGGCCGGTGGCGCAGCCCAGGTTGACCAGGCGCCCCTCGGCCAGCACGGTCACGACCTTGCCGTCGGGCCAGACGAACTGGTCCACCTGGGGCTTGATCTCGACCTTCTTGAGGCGCTTGTCGTTCGCCATGGAAGCGATGTCGATTTCCAGGTCGAAGTGGCCGATGTTGCAGACGATGGCCTGGGATTTCATGGCGTCCAGGTGCTTGCGCAGGATGATGTCGCTGCAGCCGGTGGCGGTGACGAAGATGTCGCCCATGGGGGCGGCCTCGTCCATGGTGACCACCTGATAGCCTTCCATGCAGGCCTGGAGGGCGTT
>CAIQSZ010000405.1 GCA_903874575.1 uncultured Elusimicrobia bacterium | reverse complement strand
CGTTCGCGAGTCCGGTCGTGGATCGCCGCGAGGTTCTGAATCTCCGACTCTTGACGGCGGAACCATCCGGCCGGGTGCCTTTCGAAGAAGCCCTCGAGGGCGCGCAGGAGCCCCTCGACCGACGCGCGCGCCTGAGACAAGGCCTCGATCTTATGGCCGGCCGAGTCGGCCTCGTAGCGGCGTCGGATCAGCTCTTCTTTCCCAGCGCCCTTCGCGTGATAGGCGAGGCTGTCGGGTCCGATGACCAGCGCTTTTGCCTCGTCGGACGAGTTGAAATCGCGCTGTTTCACGACAGCGACGGGCGAGTCGAGGTCGAGCTTCGCGGCTCTCGCGATGAGGCATGCTTCCTTGAAGTCCTTGTCCGCGACGACCACGCCCATGACCCCGTGCGGATAGCGCTCGATGACGGAGCGGCGCGAGGCCGCGTCTTCGGGCGTATTCTCGGAAAGATAGGCCCAGCCGGACCAGACCGTGTTGATGCGCGTCTTGATCGCGCGGATCACCTTTTCGGCGTCGACGCTCGGGGGCAGCAGCCCGGTCAGCTCGAGGGACGCCATTGCGCGCTCGCTCGAGGCGAACGCGATCCTGAGGGTGATCAGATTCTCGGCCTCGTCCCGTTGCTGGCGGCGCAACTGGTCGAGGATTCCTTGGCCGGCCGCTTCCAAGTCGATCACCTCGACCTGGAGGCAACGCCTCAAAAGATCATTTTTCTCCAGCTCTGCCTTCTTTACAGAAGCGCCCGCCAACGCGGCCTTGGCGTCTTCAAGGCGCTGTCCGCACAACGCGCTCTCGCCGGCCAAGGCCTCCTTCTCGATCTCGAGCTTTGAGCGGTCGGCTCCTAGCTCCGCCTGTCGGAGAAACGACCCGGCGATGGAGCGGTCTGTATCTCCCAAATCATTGGAGAGACGCGTCGCGGCGTGCTCATCGCTTTCTTCCTCGGCGACGATCTGCTGCTTGCGAAGGAGGTCCAGGGCCTTCTTCGCCTCCTTGAGGCGGCTCTCAAAAGACTTCGCCTCGGCGTCGGAGCGCGCGGCTTGAGCTAGAGCGTCGCTTCCTTGCGCGTGACGCGAGGCGGCCGACGCCCGGAGCTCCCGTTCCAGTGCGCGCGTCTCATTCTCGTCCTTTGTAACGTCTTCCAAGCGCCAGGCGAGGGCCGCCGCGAGGCGCGTCGCGGCCTGCTCAAGCTCCAGGGCCAAAGGAGCGTGCTCCTTGCGGCTGCGTTCGAGGTCATCCCCGTACTCCCGCGCGTTGCGTTCGAATCGGAGGGCGTCCCTCAGCGGGAGGGCCGCCTGCCACAGCTTGTACGAGCGAATGGAATCCTGCATACGGGCCTGCGACTCTTGAAAGTCCGCCTCCGCGTTGACGAGGTGCTGCTGCGCGAGGTGCCGGTTCAGCCATGCGGATCGCTTTCTTAAGACCCTCGCTTGGTCGCCCGCCTCGAGCTGTTCGCGCGCGAAACGTTCCGCCGCCTCGGCATGCTTCGCCTCTTCCTCGGACGAGACCTTGATCTTTCGCGCGAGCGCCGTGTCGAGCGCGGTCAGCCGTCCGGCGGCCGCCGACGCCTTGATGTTCAAGGCGTCGCGACGGTCGCAGAGAGCCTCGATCGGCTCCAACTTCGCGATCAAGCCCGTTAGAAGGTCCTTCATCGGGACGTGCTTCTCGATGCGCTCCTTGAGCTCATAGCGGAAGGTCTCGATGTTCTTACGGACAGCCTCGGCGTGCCGCGGGTCCAGGACCAAATCGAGCAGAAAGTCGACGAATTGTTCGGGCTCGTCGAAGCGAAACAAGTCGTCCGCCCCGCCTTCGCGCTGGTTCATGCGGACCTGGTAGCTGAACAAGTCGGGGTCGATTCGGGCGTCCGCGAGCCACTCGGCCCATTCGACCTGCTGTTCGGTCGAGGCGACCGCTAAATGGGGGTGCTCCTCGCGCAGCTCGGACCAGCGCTGCTTGAAGACGCTCATGTGTCGGCGCGCTTTCTTCTTGCCCTGCTCGACCCGGTACAGGGGTAAACCGTCGAGCGTCAATTCGGAGTGTTCCGCCGCCGCTCGGCAGCCAAAATACAGGCGCTTCAGGTCCGCTGTTCCTCCAGAGCGCCATTCGTAGAAGACGCCGGTAAGTAATCGCTCTCCGGCTCCGGCTAAGCCGAGCGAATCGCGCTCGGCGTCGGCTTCCCATTCGCAGACCACGACGGCGCGGTCCGCGTCTTGAACGTAGTCTTCGAGCTTGCGGCGCTTCGCGTCGGCCTTTCCTCCGAGGAACTCTCGCTTGTCCGGGCGAACCACGGCGAAGAATAGGTTGAGGAGCGATGACTTGCCCCCTCCGTTGCGCAGCCATAGGGTCGAGTCGATCGGGCGCCCCTGGTGGTCCTGGAAGTTGAGGGTCACGTCCTCGAAACGCGCGTTCGGGTGGCCGACGCAGACGAGCCGCATTCGCGTGAGGCGAGGCATCAGTCCGTCCCCCCATTGAGCAGCTTCAGGACACGCTCGTGAGCCGCCGTCGCGGCGAGTTCCTTCACCAAGACCTGATAGCGCCACGTGCTCTGATAGGCGCCAATCGTGGAGGTCCGGTTAAAGCAGCCCCACTCATGCAGCAGATCGAGGTTTGCCTCTATGATCCGTCTCGTCGTGCGCGCGGCCTGCCGCCGATCGGGCGTCTCTCGCGCCGCGCTGCGTCCGTTGTAGACGCGCCACGCCTCGTAGAGGCCCGTCGTCCCGTCATCGAGCGCCGGATCGGGCAGGCCCTTGGCCTCCTCATCGAGACGCTGGCACAACGCGCGAACCGACTCCTCGACCTCATCCACAGTGACCGGCGGCCGCGCGCTCGTCGATGTCTCCTCGAGGTCCTGAGCCCTTGGAAACACTGTCGCGGCGATCGCCATCTGGATCAAGCCGTCGAGCAGCCGGTCATCCGGAGTCTGACGCTTCAAGGCCGAGGCCGGATGGAGCGCGAAAACCGAGTCCTCCGTGGGCCCGATGACGAGCCCAAGTTCGCCGGCATCGAGGATGGTCATGCCGAGTCCGGAAGCCATCTCCTTAACGAGGGCGCGAAACTCGGCGTGATCGAGGTATCGCATGATGAGCTGCTGATATTCGGGCTCTTGGACAGGCCTCGTCCGAGGCCGCAAGCCGAATTGGACGAGCCTGGCGGCCTGATAGACGAGCTCTCCGGTGTTATCGATCATGAGCGCGCCCCGCTTCGCGGAGCGATGGTCAGCTCGTCGCCCGCAAATTCCTCAGACTCGATGGATCGGCCGCCCGCTCGCGCGACCTCCACGGGGCCGCCCTCGACGGCGTCGACGGCGAACTGCTCGAGCGCCATGAGCGCGAGCAACTGCCGGCTTTCCAAGGGCTGGTTTCGCGCCTTTAGCTCGGCTAATAGGGCCGAGAGAGTCGTGGGAGACGGCAGGTCCTTGAGCGCCGCGCGGACATCGGCCATGAGAGCTTCGGGAAACCGAGGGGCCTCCGACGCGATCTCAGAAAGGGAGGCCTGCTCGATCAGGATATCCGGCGCCGTCGGAGGGCGCTTGGGCTTCAGCATCCAATGCACGAGGGACCTGAGCGAGGTTCCCGGCCCAGCTTGAGCGCCGACGAAAAACGGGACGATG
>CAIQSZ010000404.1 GCA_903874575.1 uncultured Elusimicrobia bacterium | reverse complement strand
CGCGGGCGCGCGCGAGGCCCTGGTCGCGCGCTCGAAAAGCCTGCTCGCCACCGGCGTGCGCGGGCTTTCCGGCGCGTTCGCGCCGGGCGACGTCGTGAGCTTGGTCGAGGGCGGCGTCGAGTTCGCGCGCGGGCTTTGCAATTTCTCGGCGGCGGATTTGGAACTCATCAAGGGGCTTAAAACCGCCCAGTTCGAGGCGGCTCTGGGCCATAAGCCCGCCGACGAGGTCGTCCATCGCGACAACATGGCGGTGATCAAGCCTTGAAGAAGACCTTCGACGTGGAACGGATGGCCCTTGAGGCCCGCGCGGCGTCGCGCGTGCTGGCCAAGACCCCGACCGCCGTCAAGGACCGGGCGTTGAGGGCGATGGCGCGGGCGTTGCGCCGCCGTGTCGGGCCCATTCTGGCCGCGAACGCGGCGGAGGTCGCGGCCGCGCGCGCCGCCGGACGTACCGTCGCGTTCGTCGACCGCCTGACGCTGACGCCGGAGCGTCTAGAGGGCGTGGCGAAGGCTCTGGAGCGCGTGGCCTCCCTGCCCGATCCCGTCGGCCGGGAGACGCCGTTCGCGCGCCGTCCCAATGGTCTCATCATCCGCAAGATGCGCGTGCCCCTGGGCGTCGTGGCCATCATTTACGAGTCCCGGCCCGGCGTCACCGCCGACGCCGCCGGCCTGTGCCTGAAGTCCGGCAACGCCGCCGTCCTGCGGGGCGGCAAGGAAGCCGTCCGCACGAACGCGCTCATCGCGCGGGCCCTGCGCGAGGGCCTGCGCGCCGCGGGCCTGCCGCGAGGCGCCGTGGGCTTCGTCGCCGACCCCGACCGAGCCGCGGTTCGCCGCCTGCTTCAGTTGGACTCCCTGGTCGACTTGGTCATTCCCCGCGGCGGCCCGGAGTTGACCGTCGCCGTGCGACGCGAGTCGCTGATTCCCGTGCTCGCCCACGACAAGGGCCTGGTCCACGTTTACGTCGACGCGCGCGCCGACCTGCGCATGGCCGAGGAGATCGTCTTCAACGCGAAGGCCGAGCGTCCCGGAGTGTGCAACGCGATGGAGACGCTGCTCGTGCACCAGGCCGCGGCGCAAGCGTTCCTCCCGCGCATCGCCCGCCGTTTCGCCGCCGCCGGCGTCGAATTGCGGGGCTGTCCGCGGACGCGCCGCGTTCTTCCTTCCGTGAAGAAGGCGAGCCCGGCCGATTGGGACACCGAATATCTCGACCTTATCCTTTCGATCAGAGTCGTCCGTTCCTTCGATGAAGCCGCGGCGCACATCGCTCGCCACGGATCCGGCCTGGCCGAGGCGATCGTGACGAAGGACGCCAAGACCGCCGCGCGCTTCTTGCGCGAGGTCGACGCCGGCGCGGTCTACTGGAACGCTTCGACGCGTTTCACCGACGGCGGAGAATTCGGCCTGGGCGCCGAGATGGGCATCAGCACGCAGAAGCTGCACGCGCGCGGCCCCGTCGGCTTGGTCGGGCTCACCTGCGAGAAGTTCGCGGTGACCGGCCGCGGGCAGACGCGCGACAGCCGCCGCCCCGCGGCGTGAACGCCGTGAAGACGCCCGCTCTGGTCTGGGCCGTCCTGGCGGGAATGTTCCTTTATGCGGCGCTGCGCCGGTTCGAAGGGGCGATGCTCTACGTTCCTTCCCGCGTCCTCGCCGTCAATCCTGGCAGCCGCGGCCTCGCGTGGGAGAAGGTCTCCCTGCTCGCCGCCGACGGGGTCCGCGTGAGCGCCTGGTACATCCCGGGTCCGCGGGCCGACGCGCCCGTCATGCTGTGCCTGCACGGCAACGGGGGCAACCTCTCGAACCGCGTGGAAAAGATGAAGATTTTCCTCGGCGCGGGGGCCGCTCAGCTTTGGGTGGACTGGCGCGGTTACGGCGAAAGTTCCGGCCGGCCGAGCGAACAGGGCCTGTACCGCGACGCGCGCGCCGCAAGCGGGTGGCTGGCGTCCGTTAAAGGCGTGGCGCCGTCGCGCCTCGTTCTCTACGGAGAGTCCCTCGGCTGCGGTCCAGCCGTCGAGCTTGCGGCGAGCGCCCCTTCGGCGGGACTTATCGTGGACAGCGGCTTCACTTCGGTTCCGGACATGGCGGCGCTGGTCTTTCCGTGGCTGCCGAGCGCGCTGATCGCGACCCGCTTCGACAATCTCGCCAAGCTCCCGCGCGTGCGCGTGCCGGTGCTCTTCCTCCACAGCCGCGAGGATGACGTCGTCCCATTCGAGATGTCGCGCCGTAACTTCGAGGCCGCGCTCGGCCCGAAGCGCTTCCTGGAGATGCGCGGCACGCATAACGACGGTTTCCTGGAGACCGGCGCGCCGTACGCGGACGCGATCCGGGATTTCCTCTCGTCGCTCTGAGACGCTATTCGTAGCGCAGCGCGATCATAGGGTCGAGCCGCGAGGCCTGCCAGGCGGGAACCACCGAGAATGCGAACGAGACGCCGACGGCGATCGCCGTCGAGGCCAGCGCGTAGACGGGCGAAAAGTCGTCGATCATCCGATCCGACGGGGAGAACTTCAGCACCATGAGGGTGCCCAAGGCCGATCCCATCGCGCCGGAGAACGCGCCCAGCGCCAGCGCCTGCTTGACGTAGTCGGCGGCGGCCAAACCCATCGACAAAACCGGCGGCGCCCAGAGGGACAGGACGAGAAGAACGAGTAGGATCGACCGCCGTTCCACCGGCCGGAGTTTAGCTCATCCGGCGTTCGTGCGTCTAGGTCTTGTACGGGTTCGGTCCATCCCCTTGAAAAACATTGGCCGCTCCTGTTAAACTCGCCGGATCGGGGATTCCTCTGCGTTGCGCGCATTCGCTTTCTTTTTTTTGCCAGCCAGCCTATGGCTAGGTTTTGCCGGGTCGATCTGCGCCCTGGAGCCGTCGCTTTCTGGATTTAGCCTTACCGCCGAAAGTCTTCGGATTTTCGGGTACGAGGACACTCCGACGGGATTGGTTCGCGAATCCGACGGCCATATCTATGTTCGGGAGGATCGGATTGCCGTCCTTCGTGGACTATCCGAAAAATTAAAGGGCTTTCACGACCCCCGCTCTGATCCCAGGGGCTTGACGGCCCCACGGGCGTCCCCGGCATTGGGTCATGCCGATCATCCGGGAGAATCCCCGATTTCCGAGATGGAAGCGATCTACCGCGCTGATAATCCTGAGGCGCTCCTGGAGATTTTTAAGAAGCAATATCGGACGATCGTCTATTCTCCCGAGTTGTATAAGAGCGTTTTTTCGAACGTCGTCAGCCGCAACG
Source organism: uncultured Elusimicrobia bacterium (assembly GCA_903874575.1). Lineage (GTDB taxonomy): Bacteria > Elusimicrobiota > Elusimicrobia > UBA1565 > UBA9628 > GWA2-66-18. The sequence goes on along the minus strand of CAIQSZ010000404.1, from coordinate 16,596 downwards.
ACAGCGTGGACATGCAGGAGCTCGGGCATAAACGCGATCTATCTGAGGAGGATCGGATCCGCCTGGCGATTAGAATGTTGGCGCGTTGCATTCTGCGCATGGGGGATATAGATCGCGACGGCGAACGCTTGCTTGAGATGGCGCAAATGCTGTTCACATTGCCCGAGCCCGCACAGGGCTGGCACAACCAGTATTTTTACACGCCGCTCTACAATGCTTTAGCCAAAAATTGCCCGAAGAAGCTTAAGGCCATGAGCCGCAGGCCGCCGCCTCAATTCCAAGTCGATTCCGGCGAGGCGGCGTTGGCGCTGCTCAGAAACGGCCACCCCGTGGGTCAGGAGGTCATCCGATCGATCTTGCGCCGCAACCCCCGAGAGAACGGATATATGCCGCTTCTCTATTACCTTCGAGATTCCGGGTTTAAGCTCGGGTATCTTGGCAAAAAATGGGAAGAAGACAAGGATTCGATTTATTCGCGGCGAGAGATCATCAACGCTTTGGCGTCATTTCCCGAAGGAGAGACGCGCCTGCTGGAGATGAAAGAAGAGGGGGCGATCCGTTGGGAAAAATCCTCAGGCATATGCTTCGGCACTCTTTCGCGAAGCGTGACGGAAGACGACCTTAAGTCCGAGGGGGCGATGCAAGCCATGTCTCAAGCCGGCGGCTACATCATGAAAGCCAATCAGCGCTTCGGCGGCGCGGAAAGAATTCTCTACGTGGATATAACGTCCGATGAAGACGCGGAGGGCCATGCGCTCAACATCGCGGGCTGGGGGCAGAACAGCCTCTACATGACGCGCAGCGCGTTTCTGGGACGATCGGCCCGGTGCGTCGCATTTATGTTAGCCCATGAAGCCTGCGAACAGCGAAGCGTCCAGGGTTATCTGACCGCGGAATTGGGACTGTCATACTTGAAAGCGGTATCAAACCCCCGCCGCAATGATGGCGCCTTGGAAGACTTGCGCCTTGGAGCCCGCGTGGGGGGAAATTACGTCGATACGGGGCTCGGGCATCCCTGGGATTCGGAACGCGAATGGCTGGCGGAAAGCGCCAGCGCGGTGATCATCGGCGAGCCCGTCCCGCAGAGGGCTCGGGATGCGATCGCGTCGGCGATCGCCACTTTCCGCAATCCCTGAGGAATCGCCCGGCCCTTGCGAGAGTCGATCCTCCCGGTTTCGGCCAACGACAAGGGCCTGGGGTACGTCTACGTCGACGTGCGCGTCGACCCGAAGATGGTCGAGGAAATCTGGGTCTTGACTCGGATTTTCCGGAGGGTTAAGCTGGAGCATGGTCGAAAATCTCGAACACCTTCTCCATCGAGCCGCGCTCGACCCGCGCGCCGACCGCGCGTCCCTTTACAAAGAGCTCTTGCGGTCCGAGACGTACCTGCTGACGCTCGACGAGCCGCTCCTCGAGGGGGAGACCAAGCGCGTGACGCGGGCCGACGCCTTGTTCCCGGTTTGGGCGGATAAAGACCCGGAACTCGGCGGCGTGTGGGTGCCGGTGTTTCCCGCGCGCGACCGGGTGCGTGAGTTCGTCGCCGCGCGACGCCTTCAGGCTCCCAAAGGCAAGGAGTTCCTCTGGATGGGGCATATGCCCGGCCAAGTCTTCTCATTGGTGCGCGGCGTACGTCGCTTCGCCGGACTTAAGCTCTATCTGGACGCCGAAACGGCCGTCGAGATTTCCTGGGCCGAGGCGCGCATTCTCGCCGGGGGCATGATGCCCGTCGACGGTCCCGCGCGCCACGAACTGCCGATCGAGCGCTTGATCATTCCCCCGGGGGTGCGCCTGTCTTTCGGAACGTTGAGGCCCTGGGCGGGAGAGGCCAAGCCGATCCTGCTCACGATGCCCGAGGCGGGGAAGTTCCATACCGAGGACATCCGGCGTCTCGTCCGGCTGCCCCTGGGCGAGGGGCGTCATGCATGGACGCCCTGTCGCCACTTTCTCCAGATACTTCATCGTCTCAAAACGCTCGGCGGCAATGGGGCGGAGCGTTTCGTCGAGAACTTGCTTTCGTCCCAGCTCGCGTTCGAGATGTACGGCGATGCCGAGGCGTTGTGCGAGTGGCTGGCGGCTCGCGGCCACGAGGCGTTCGGCTGGATGGGGCTGGCGGCGATTTACGGGCGGACCGGCCGTTTCGACGATTGCGCGGCCTTGTGCCGCCGGGCGGTCGTCAAGTATCCGAGCGAGCGGACTTTTCATGTAAACGGTCTGCGCGCCCTGATCGCCCTCGGCCGCCGCGAAGAGGCGGCCGAGCGGGCGGAGATCGCGGCGCGCCTTTTTCCGGGGGATTGCACGCTGGCCGAGATCAGGAGGGAGTTGGCCCAGGCGGCCGCGCCGCATGGCGCGTAAAAGATTCCAAGGATCGTAAAAATTCGGTAAATCCCGCCTCGCCGTCTTGCGGTTGCGCGTCGGCATGTCTACACTGAGGAAGTCGCGGGGGGTAGGTCATGACCGATCAAGATAAAGAACGGGTAAGGATGGCCGGAGCGGGCCTAGCGGGGTTCGCGCTCGTCGTCGGCGCGGGGGGCGTTTTCCTGGTCTTCTCCCTCGGCGGTTTTCCGAAGAGATCGACGCTGTCCGCGGTTCCTCCCGCGTCATCGGAGTCCGCGTTGGCCATCCCGGCTCATACGACGAAAAGCGCGGTCGCGGGCGTTCCGATGGGAGAGGTTCCGGCTTCGGAATCTTCTCCGGCTCCGATCCTTTTGGAGGTTGTGAGCCAGGCCCCTGCGCCTTCCAACCTTCCCGCTTCCGCGGCTGCGGCCGCGGCGCCGGCGGCGTCCGCCGTCGCGTCGCGCAGGCTGGCCGTCTCCCAGCACCTTGAGAGCGGCTCCTCGGCGCATTCCTCGGCTTCCATTCCGGTTTCCGCGCCGGCGCCCCGAACGGACAAGCCGGTAAACAGAGTATTCGCTGCCCCGAAGCTGGACCCATCGAAGACCCAGAGCGCGGTGGCGGCTCGCGTGCATTACAGCGTCACCGACCGATCCGAGTTGATGGGCCGCGCGGTCGGCCCCGTTTACAACTTCGCGGGCAAGAACGCGGGCACGGGACGACCCGACAGAGTCGCCGCCGACGCGGCGGAACAAGTGGACGCCGCTCAGGAGGAGATCGACGCTTCGCCGCTCAGCGAACACGACAAGTCCGTGCTGACCGGGCAGTTGAAGGAGGCCAGGAAGGCGGTCATGGCAGAGCCTTCCTCAAACTGAGCCTTGCCGGGCGGACGCTCAGTACGGAAAAAGGTCGGAGAGGCCCTTTTCCTCGAAGTCGCCGAGCGGCTTGAGTCGGTCCAGTCCGACGCGGTCGCGCTGGCCGAGAATCCAGACGGTCAGCGGCGCGGTCTTGAAGCGTTTGGCGAAGGCCTCTAAGTCGGCGGGCGTGTAGCGCAGGACCTTCTCAAACCGCTTCGGCCGAGGATCTCCGCCCGGCAGGCCCGCGTCCTCCCAGTCCATCACGACGTACGGGACGGCGCGGAAGGATACGGGGTCCGCGCGATAGGATTCCTCGACGGCCTTGGCCGTCTCGCGGAAGCGCTTGTCCGACGCGGGGAAGTCGGCGAACAGCTTGAGCATCAGCGCGACGGCCTCGGGCGCCTTGTCGGCCTGGCAACCGAGCGAGCCCCACAGCTGGGTCTGGTCGCCTTTGTCCACCGAGGTCGAATGTCCGCCGCCCGCGCTGTAGGCGAGCGCGCGCGCTTCGCGCACCTCTTGGAAGATCACCGAACTTATGTCGCCGCCCATGTACTGCGCGTAGAACAGGTAGTCGACGAAGTGCTCCGGGTTGAAGACCTCGTCGGCGGAGAACAGCCCCACGCGGGCCTGCGCCATGTCTCGGTGGGCGAACAGCACGCGGTTCCTCGCGGGCTTGAGCAGGCGCAGAGGCGCGCGCGCGGGGGGGGACTTGTAGCGGACGTTCGACTCGAGCAGCTTCGCGATCTCGGACGGCGCGCGCGGACCCACATAGGCGACGCGCCGCTCCCAGCGCGGGAAGTCCCGGATCAGGTCCTTCAGGCCCGGCTCGTCGAGCTTCTTGAGTTCGTCGTTGGTCAGGCGCGCCAGCACCTCGCTCTCGCGCCCGCGCATCGCGAGCCGGCCGAGCGCGAAGTGCACGGCGCCCGGATCTCGTTTCTCGTCCTCGCGCGCGCCCAGGTCGACCTTGATCATATCGGCCAGGGTCGTGGAGGATAGGTTCGGCCAGTCGAAGCGCTGGGCCATCAATTCCAGCGACGGCCAGAAGTTGCGGTCGATGCCGCTGAGGTGCACCGCCGACTCGCGTTCGTCGCAGCTGTATGAAAGGGTGGAGCCCAGGGCGTAGAGCTTCTTCTTGAATTCATCGGCGGAGTAAGGGCCGGCGCCGGACAGCCCCAGCAGCTCCAGCGCCTCGCACAGGCGGCGCTCCCCGCGCCAGCCGCGTTCGAAGCGGATCGAGAGCTGGAAAAGGTCGTTGTAGGGATTTTTCACCGCATAGAGCCGGCCGCCCTCGACGGGAGATATCTGATAGTCCTTGCCCGGCGCGAGCCAGCGCGGCTCGATGGGCTTGACCGGCAAGGCAAGCGCCTCCTTCAGGAACCCGGACTCCCGCTTCGGATCGATGTCCAGGGGCGTGAATCCGGGCTTATCGATCTTCGGGATGACGGGCTTGCCGTTGCGCCGGAACACGACGACGCGGTCGGGACCGAGGTACTTGCGCGCCACGCGCACGACGTCGTCCTTGGTGACCGCGCGCAGGCGGTCGAGCCATCCGACCGTACGCTCCCACGGCTGGAGGGACGCGAAGTTTCCGATCATCGTCTGGACGCGCGCCTCGTTGCTTTCCAGGCCGCGTTTATGGCCGATTTCGAAAGCGGTGATCACGGAAGCGATGTCGGCCGCATCGAACTCGCCTTTCTTGACGGCCTCGGCCGTATCCAGCAGGAGCTTGAGCGCCTCCTCGGGAGTCTGCCCCTTCTTCGTGGCGGCCCACATATACCACGCGCCGGCGTCGTTGCGCAGCTGCGGATAGGAGCCCGACGCTTTGACTTTCTGCGCTTGATTAAGGCGCAGGTTCATCAGGCCCGCCGCCGAGTTGTCCAAGATCATGTCCATCACCGTGAGCGCGTCCGCGTCGGGGTGCGAGGCGGCGACGGTCGGCCAAGCGACCATGACCTTTTCCTCGGCCTCGTACTTGACCTCGTGGCGTTCCTCGCCCTTGGGCTTGGGCAGGGGCCAGCTCTGCGCCGGCGGCAGGGGCCTCGGGGTCCACGCGCCAAAGGTCTCCGCGAGCACCGCCAGCGCCCGATCGGGATCGAAGTTTCCCGCCAGCGCGATCGCCATGTTGTTGGGAACGTACCAGCGGCCGTAGAACTCCTCCATCTTCGTCAAAGACGGGTTCTTCAAATGCTCGACGGTTCCCAGGGTCGTCTGCGTGCCGTACGGGTGATCCTTGAAGAGCGCCTTCTCGACTTCCTCGCCGATGATGCGTTCGGCGTTGTCCATCGAGCGGTTCTTCTCTTCATACACGGCTTCCAGCTCGCCGGGGAACAGGCGGAAGACGGGATGGGCGAAACGTTCGGCCTCCATCGCGGCCCACTGCTCGAGCCGATTCGAAGGGATGTCGACGATGTAGACCGTATGCTCATCGGTGGTATAGGCGTTTAGGCCGTCGGCTCCGATCTCCCGATAGAAGCGGCCCAGTTCGTTGGGCACGGCGGTCGCCGCAGCGGCGAGGTTCTCCGAGTCGATCTCCTTGTCGAGCTTCGCGCGTCCGGCGGGATCGGCTTTCGCGCGCTTTTCGTAGAGCTCCTTGATGCGGGCAAGGTGGGGGGCCTCGCTCTTGTAGTCGAGCGAGCCGAGGCGGGTGGTGCCCTTGAAGAGCATGTGCTCGAGGTAGTGCGCCTGGCCGGTGGCGTCGGCCGGGTCGTTCTTCGAGCCGGCGCGCACCGCGATGTGCGCGGAGATCCTGGGCAGGTCCGGGTTGCGGCTCAGGTACACCGTCAGTCCGTTGGGAAGACGGTGGATGGTGACCGCCATCTCGTCGTTGGGCAGCGGCTTGGCGAGCGTCGCCGGCATGGTCGTAGACAGCGCGGCGGCCGCCGGCTTGGCGTGAACCGCCTGGAGAGGGCAGAGAACGAGCAGGGAGACGAGCGCGAGCGGGAGCTTCATCGGACCTCCTGGGTCGGCGTCGACGGGGCTTCGGAGATGGGGGCGGTTGCGGGAGAAGGAGCGAACGCGTCGCCGGACGGCTCGGGCATCTTCGCCTGCGCGGGCGGCGTTTCGGGCAGCGGCGCGGGCGCCTCTCTCGGCGTCGGCTTGCGGGGGGACCGGGGCTTTGCCGTCGCCGGTTCCGCCTCGGGCTTCTGGATGGGGCCGGCCGCGATGGCCGACCAGCTGTAGCGGTTCTGGGGGTTCCAGAGTATCCAGCCGCGCACGCCCTGCTCCTCGGCCGCGCGAATCTGCGCGCGCACGAAGGCGGGCGTGTACTTGATGCCCAGCGAAAAATCCTGGAAGTAAGGCCGCAGCTGCTCCGGCTTGCCTCCCAGGCGTCCCAGCGCGTCCTTGACCCCTTGGCGCACCGTCAGGTACGGCTGGCGGTTCGGATTCTTGAGTCCGTACTGCCCCTTGGCGTAATGCGACGGGTACATCATCGGCGAAACGAAGTCGACCAGGTCGGCCATCTGGTCCAGGCGCTGTCCGATGCCCATTCCGTTGTCCACGCTGGCGGTGAGCCCGAAGGTGTCGATCGAGAGCTTGACGCCCAGCGGCTTGAGGCGCTCCCGGGCCAAGGTCAGGAACTCGCGCAGGGCCTCTCCGGCCGTGGCCGGAGTGTGATCGGCGCGGGAGTAGCGGCACTGCCGCGTCTTGCCGTCGGACGGGAAGCGGATGTAGTCGAACTGGATCTCATCGAAGCCGGCCGAGGCCGCGCGCGAGGCGATGTCGACCGCATACTCCCAGATTTCTTTCTTGTACGGATCGACCCAGGCGGTCCCCTTGTCGTTGGCCCAGATGCGGCCGTCCGGGAAATGCACGGCCAGGTCCGGTCGCGCGCGCGCCAGGTGGTTGTCCTTGAAGACGGCGATGCGCGCGATCGTGTAGATGCCGGCGTCCTTGAAGTCCTTGACCGCGCGGGGCAGGTCGGGGATCGCGTTCATGTAGGACTTGGTCTTGACCGCCAGCGGCACATCCTTTACGAACACGTGGCCGTCGTAATCCTTGAGCGCGATGACGACCGCGTTGAACCCCGCCGCCTTCATCTCGTCGCGGAAGCGCATCCGCCCCTTCGTGGAGCCCGCGCTCCAGCCCGTGTAGTGCACGCCGCGCAGCGTCGCGGTGGAGGCGGGAGCGTTCTCTTGGGCGCGCGGGGCGGGCGTCAGGAGGATGAGAAGGGCGAGCGCGACGAGCATTGCCGAAGACGATACTATATCCGGAGTTCCGTCGGCGCTGAGCGTGTGGGGCCTAGGCCGACATATGACTACCGCCTAGGTCCTTGGGCCCTTCCCGCTTCCGAGTTCCGCGCACCATAATAAGTTCATGAGACATTTCTCACTGCTCAGCGCCATCCTCCTCGCGTCCGCGCATTCCGCTTATGCCCAGCGTTTCACGCGCCCCACTGCCGGCGAAGCGGCTTTGGTGCCTCATGTCATTGCCGCCATCGCGTTGGTCCCCGGCGCAGATATGGTATTTAGAGGCTCCCTAGGTGGTATGAGTCCTTCGTTTCCACTGTATAGGCTTCAGGGACTTGATTCCATTCATCCCTCTGGCTCCGCATCTCATCTCGGCTCAGTCACAGACCCGCATCTAGAGCTGATTAGAGAAATATCCAGAAGGGGAGTTAGTGCTGAAGAGTTTAGGTTTATGCCCCCTGAGTTGAAGATCAGCACACTGAGGGCCGCTGCCGAAACTGTCGCAGGCGAGGCCAAATATCGTTTAAGCAAAGTCAAGGAATCGGTGAGGGCTCTCCAAGCGACTGAGAGCCTCGAAATGCCGGACGCAGATCAGGCTGCCGAAGATGCGCTGGCCCTCAGAGAGACGCATTGGACCTATCTTCGTCAGTGGGAACAGGTTGAGCTTGAATCTGCCATAAGACAAATTGATAGCGTCCGGAAGGCTCGAAGGGTGGCCAAGCAGTTAGAAGCGTGGGGGTCCCCTGTGTTTTACGTCAATGGTGTTTGGGGATTGCGTGGTGAGGACTCCATCACAACTAGCTTGCCGGAAGTGGTCGGGACACAGATTGCGGCCCTTGGGAATAATCGGGCGAATAATTGGGATGTGCCTTCGGTTGCCGTTGCAGCAGCGGCTTTTAAAGGAACTCTCGAATCTGGGCCTTTAAGTCCCAGTGTTATAGAAGCTTATCGTGCCGGTGGCAGACCGTCGTTGGCTGATCATCTGAACGCTTTGCTTCGAATCAGTAGCCGCGACCCCAAGCAACGTGGCCTTGTCGATAATGCGGTCAGCGCATTGCGTGCGGGCAATCCCAGCCTACGTAATTTGAATGAATTGCTCACTTACTATTCGTACCTATTGGAAAACGACCGCAATAAACCTTTATGGTTTCGGCAGTACCTTCGCTACCATGTGGTTAAAGGTGTAGGGTCACAGCATCCTGCGGGAAGGTCTGGTCCCGCGGAGTGGGCGAAAGTAGAAAAGAAGATCGCCGAGGCTGTGATCCGCCTCAATCATGCGGCGAAAATATGGCGGTGGGTTTCTATTGCACTGCTGGTCCCTAGCCTCATTGCAACCGCAATGTCAGGCATAAATACTGCTGGTATTTTCTTTCTCCTAATATTTCTCGGCGGAGTCGCTTTAATGATTTCTGGGGTGTATGGGTTCCGGAGATCGGCCCTGGTGAAACTCTTTAGGTCTATTGAACACCACATCACAGGGGAATATCGGGATCCCAAGTAGCGAGCTTCCGGAACCGGAATAAGAGGACGGCTTATCGCGCCCTGAGTGTCCGTTGCCGTAGTGCCGTCAGCGCGGACGTGAGGGAGCCAGGAATAGGTCGCGCTTCAGGGCCGACTCTCCGGCCGGGTCCGTGAGGGCCGCGGGGCGCACGTCTCCGTCGCGCGCGCCGTGCGCGAGCGCGCGACGGTCCTCGGCGGAAAGCTCGCGGTAGGGGATGTCGGGCTCGCAAAGCACCGTCGGGGCGTATCGGGCGTCGGCCGAGAGAACGGAGGCGCTTCCTTGCTGCAGCCGCGGCAGGGCCGCCGCGTACCGGCCCAGAGGGTCGGTGACGACGGTTTCGGAGATGCCCATGGCGTCTCCGGTTTGGAATACCAGTTGGACGTTCGCGGCGGGCCGCAGGGATTCAAGGTCGTACGCGCGGCCGTAGAGGGTCCATTGCGTCGTGGGATTGATCGACGGCATCCGGAGGTCCTCGACGCGGCTCGGCCCGGGCCCGGGCACGGCCGGGAAGCGGGCGGTCGCGGCGGCCTGAGACGCCGGGCCAGGCTCCGGCGGCGATTGCACGGCGGGCGCGGGAACTGGCGCGGGAGCGGGAGGCGTCCGGACCGAGGGCGCCAGATTGCGCGGATCCATCGAATAATCGATGAAAGCCGAGGCCTTCGCGCGGGCCGCCGCGATAGCCCCGAGAATCGGCCGGCGGAACTGACGGAAGGCGTAGCCCGCGCCCACCGCGAGGAGGAGCCAACCCGCGACGATGAATGGCTGTTTGCGGCGGCGGGCGGCTTCTTCCCTCAGGCGGGCGTAGGCGCGGGTGATCTCGTACTTGGTGCGGGGGCGCAGACAGATCGGACAGCATGTGATCTGGGCGTCGAGAGGGGTATGGCAGCCGGGGCAGGGAATTCGATCCACCGCATTCAGGTTAGCAGTCCCATGGGAGCGGTTGCAATATTCATTCATTCTTGACTAAAAAGGTCAGGAATTGTACACTGGCCTCGAGGACACCCCGAAAAGCCATGGCCAACCAAGACGTCAAAGACCTCGCCGGCAAGGAATACAAGTACGGCTTCAGCTCGGACGTGGAAGCCGACCAGATCCCCAAGGGCCTCAGCGAGGATGTCGTTCGCCTGATCTCGGCGAAAAAGAACGAGCCCGCCTTCATGCTCGATTGGCGCCTCAAGGCGTACCGGCACTGGCTGGCCATGAAGGAGCCGACCTGGGCCGCGGTCCATTACCCGAAGATCGACTACAACGGCATCATTTACTACTCGGCGCCGAAGCCGAAAAAGAAGCTCGCCTCGATGGACGAGGTGGACCCGGAGGTCCGCGCGACCTTCGAGAAGCTGGGCATCCCGCTGGAGGAGCAGAAGATGCTCTCCAACGTGGCCGTCGACGCGGTGTTCGATTCCGTCTCCGTGGCGACCACCTTCAAGAAGACCTTGGCCGAGGCGGGCGTCGTCTTCTGCTCGTTTTCCGAGGCCGTGCGCGAGCACCCGGCCCTGATCGAGAAGCACCTCGGCTCCGTCGTTCCCTACACCGATAATTTCTTCGCGGCCTTGAACTCCGCGGTGTTTTCGGACGGCTCGTTCTGCTACATCCCGAAGGGCGTCAAGTGCCCGATGGAATTGTCCACCTATTTCCGCATCAACGCCAAGGACACCGGGCAGTTCGAGCGGACGCTCATCGTCGCCGACGAAGGCGCGCAGGTCTCGTACCTGGAAGGCTGCACCGCGCCGATGCGCGACGAGAACCAACTGCACGCCGCCGTGGTCGAACTGGTCGCCATGGGCGACGCGTCCATCAAATACTCGACCATCCAGAACTGGTATCCCGGCGACAAGAACGGCAAGGGCGGCATCTATAATTTCGTGACCAAGCGCGGCAAATGCGCGGGCCCGCGCGCGAAGATTTCCTGGACGCAGGTGGAGACCGGCTCCTCGATCACCTGGAAATATCCGTCGTGCATCCTGCTGGGCGACGAATCGGTCGGGGAGTTCTACTCGGTCGCGCTGGCCAACCACTATCAGCAGGCCGACACCGGCACGAAGATGATCCACATCGGCAAGAACACGAAGTCGACCATCGTCTCGAAGGGCATCTCCGCGGGCCACGGCCAGAACGCGTACCGCGGGCAGGTGAAGATCGCGAAGTCGGCCGTCGGCGCGCGCAACCACTCGCAGTGCGACAGCCTCCTGCTGGGAGACAAGTGCGGCGCGCACACCTTTCCGAATCTCGAGGCGCACAATACCTCCTCGACCGTGGAGCACGAGGCGTCCACCTCGAAGATCGGCGAGGACCAGCTGTTTTACCTGCGCCAGCGCGGGCTTTCCGCCGAAGACGCCGTCGGCATGATCGTCAACGGCTTCTGCAAGCAGGTCTTCAACGAGCTCCCCCTGGAGTTCGCCGTCGAGGCGCATAAGCTCATGAACATCTCCCTCGAAGGGAGCGTCGGTTAAAAGGAACATATGCTGAAGATCACCGAACTGCAGGCGAAGGTCGGCGAGAAGCAGATCCTCAAGGGCCTCTCGCTCGAAGTGAAGGCGGGCGAGGTCCACGCGATCATGGGACCCAACGGCTCGGGCAAGAGCACGCTGTCCTACGTGCTGGCGGGCCGCGACGGCTACCAGATCACCAGCGGCCGCGTCGAATACGACGGCAAGGACCTCCTCGCGCTCTCCCCGGAGGAGCGCGCGCGCGAAGGCGTGTTCCTGGCGTTCCAGTATCCCGTCGAGATTCCCGGCGTCACCAACAAGTACTTTCTGAAGGCGGCATACAACGCGCTGCGCAAGCACCGGGGCGAGCCCGAGATGGACGCCGGCGCGTTCCTGCGGTTCGTCAAGGAGAAGGCCAAGTCCGTCGAAATGGATCCGGCCTTCCTGAACCGCTCGGTCAACGAGGGCTTTTCCGGCGGCGAGAAGAAGCGCAACGAGATCCTGCAGATGGCCGTGCTGGAGCCGCGGCTGGCCCTGCTCGACGAGACGGACTCGGGCCTGGATATCGACGCGCTCAAGATCGTCGCCCAGGGCATCAATAAACTGCGGGACCCCCGGCGCGCGGTCGTCCTGGTCACGCACTACCAGCGCCTGCTCGACTATATCGTTCCCGACTTCGTGCACGTGCTCTCCGGCGGGCGCATCGTCAAGTCCGGCGGCAAGGAATTGGCGTTCCAACTGGAGAAGGAAGGCTACGGCTGGATCGACGCGGAGAAGACCGCCGCATGAACGCGACCGCGGACGCGGGACTCGAGCGCTTCGCCGTCCGTTTCGCGGCCGAGAAGGCCCGCCTGCCCGGCGCCGAATTGCGCTGGCTTTCCCGCGCGCGCGAGGAGGCGTTCGCCGCGTTCGCCGGCCAGGGTCTGCCGCACGCCCGCTTCGAGGGCTGGCGCCACACGCCGGCCAAGCTCCTGCTGGAGACCGAGTTCGAAGCGGCCGAGCGGCCGAAGATCGCCCGAGGTTTCGGCGGCCAGGCGCTGTGTCCCGTCGATTTCCACCGCGTCGTCCTGCAGAACGGACGTTTCGCCCCCGAGCACTCGCGCGTCGCGGCCCTGCCGGAGGGCGTGGCCATCGCCAGTCTCGCCGCGGTCCTGCGCGACGACCCGGAATCGCTGAAGGCGGCGCTCTCCGGCGGCCCGGCTTTGGACGGACTGCCGTTCGCGGCTCTGGCGGCGGCGGCGTTTCGCGACGGCGTCGTCGTGCGCGTCGCGCGGCACGCGCGGCTGGACCGGCCGCTCCACCTCCTCCTCGCCGCCGACGACGCGCAGTCGGCGCGGCCGCAGTGCGCGCACCTGCGCGCGCTCGTCCTGCTCGAGGACGGCGCCTCGGCGGAGATCATCGTGGAGACCGTCGCCGGCGGAAGTTCCCCGTTCTGGACGAACCTTCTCACCCGGATTTCGCTCGGCGAGGGCGCGTCGCTCAAGCACTACCGTCTCCAACGCGAGAACGCGTCGGGCGTGCAGACCGCGGCGACGCTCGTCGACGTCGGCCGTCGCGCGCGCTACGAGTCCCACGAGTTCAATTTCAGCGGCGCGCTGACGCGCCATGATCTGCGCGTGCGCCTGGCGGGCGAGGGCGCCGACTGCTTCCTGAACGGCCTGTCCTTGGTGCGCGGCGACGAGATCGTCGACCATCATACGGTCGTCGAACACGCCGCCGTCGGCGGCGCGACCCGCGAGTTGTACAAGGCCGTGCTGGACGAGCGCGGGCGCTTCGTCTTCGACGGCCTGGTCGAAGTGCGGCCCGGCGCGCAGAAGGCCGACGCCTCGGTCTACAACAAAAATCTTCTGCTGTCCGAAGACGCCGAGGTCCACTCCAATCCGGAGTTCAAGATATTGGCCGACGACGTCTCGTGCAAGCACGGCGGGGCGATCGGGCAGCTGTCGCCCGAGTCGCTGTTCTACCTGCGCTCCCGCGGCGTCGGCGCCGCCGACGCGCGGCGCTTGCTCGTCTACGCGTTCGGCGCCGAGATGCTGGACCGAGTGGGCCTAGAGCCCCTGAGACAGGCGCTCGAGGGCGCGCTGCACGCGCGCATGCCGGAGGGGGGCCCGCGATGACTCTCGACGCGCGCCGTCTGCGCGAGGACTTCCCGATCTTGGCGCGCCTGGTCCGAGGCAAGCCGCTGGCCTACCTCGATAATGCGGCGACGTCGCAGAAACCGAAGTCGGTGATCGACGCGCTGTCGTCCTTCTATTCGACCAACAACGCCAACGTCCACCGCGGCGTGCACACGCTGTCCGAGGAATCCACGAACATGGCCGAAGCGGTCCGCGCCAAGCTCGCGGCCTTCGTCGGCGCGCCGAAGCCGGAGACGCTCGTCTTCACGCGCAACGCGACGGAATCCCTGAACTTGATCGCGCACGCGTGGGGCCGCAAGTTTCTCAAGAAGGGCGACCTGGTGCTCTCGACCGAGATGGAGCACCATTCGAACATCGTCCCGTGGCAGCTGCTGGCCGCGGAGCGCGGCGTGCGCGTGAAGTACGTCCCGGTCCTTGCCGACGGGACCCTCGACCTGGACGCGTGCCGCGCGCTGTTGGCCGAGGGGCCGAAGCTGTTCACGTTCACCGCGATTTCCAACGCGATCGGCACCGTGAATCCCGTCCTCGAGCTCATCAGAATGGGCAAGGCGGCCGGCGCGACGGTGTCGGTGGACGTCTGCCAGTGGGCTCCCCACCGGCCGATGGATCTAAGAACCTGGGGGGCCGACTTCGCCTCGTTCTCCGCGCACAAGATGCTGGGCCCGACGGGCGTCGGCGTCCTTTGGGGGCGCGAGGAGCTGCTCGAGGCGATGGATCCGTTCCTCGGCGGCGGCGACATGATCTCTCGCGTGACGCTGGAACGCTCGACCTGGAACGCCCTGCCCTACAAGTTCGAGGCGGGTACGCCGAACTACGCCGACCAAGTGGCCTTCGGCCCGGCGCTCGATTATCTCTCGGCCGCCGGCTTGGACGCGATCCGCGAGCACGAGGACCGTCTCGCCGCGAAAGCGAAGGCCCTGCTCGAGGAGCGCGGCGTGACCGTGCTGGGTCCTTCGGAGCCCTCGAAGCGGTCCGGGGTGGTCTCTTTCAACGTGCCGGGGCTCCACCCGCACGACGTGGGCACCATCTTCGACCTGGAGGGCGTGGCGGTGCGCGTCGGCCACCACTGCTGCCAGCCCTTGATGCACAAGCTCCAGTGCGGCGGGACCGCGCGGGCGAGCTTCTACCTTTACAACGACGACTCCGACGTCGAGGCCCTTCGGCGCGCGCTTCAGCGCACGCTCGATTTCTTCAAGATCGGGGCCAAGGCGGGGGCGCGCTGAATGGAAGGCGACGCGGAACTCCAGGACCTGTATCGGGAGGTGCTCCTCGACTATTTCCGGTCCACGACCCGCAAGGGCAAGGTGGAGCCGGCCGACGTTCGCGCCCACGGCATCAATCCCGTCTGCGGCGACGAAATCGAGATCACGGTCCAGCGCGAGGGCGGCAAGTTCGCCAAGCTGCGCTACGCGGGCCACGGCTGCGTGATCAGCCAAGCCTCGGCCGCGATGATGGGCGAGGCGCTCGAGGGCAGGACCGAGACGGAGGTCCGGGCCCTGATTAAGGCGTTCAAGTCGATGATGCTGGAGAACGCTCCGGTGTCCGAACTCCCCTCGGACCTTGAGGCGCTGTCGGCTCTGGAGGGCGTGCGCAGGTTCCCCCTGCGCGTCAAGTGCGCCACCCTGGCGTGGAACACGATCCTGCAAGGGCTGGACGCGGCCCCGGCGGAGGAGGCCTAAAATGACGACGACGGCCTCTCCGAGCGTGACTTTCCGCCAGGTGGGAGCCGCGCTCCAGCCCGTGGTGGACCCCGAGATTCATATGAGCATCGTCGACCTCGGCCTCGTCTACGGCGCCGAGCTTGGGCGCACCGAGAAGGGCGCGTCGGTGAAGATAAAAATGAGCCTGACCTCTCCCGCGTGCCCCTACGGACCGATGCTGCTGGCGTCCGCGCACTCGGCGCTGGCCCGCATTCCGGGAGTCGCGGACGTGGACGTGGATCTGGTCTTTCTGCCGATGTGGGATCCCCGGACGATGGCGACCGAGGACGCCAAGGAACAGCTGGGGCTGTACTGAGGAAGCATGAGGATCACGAGCTCGATCGAGTACGCGACGCGGCTGATGACGACGCTGTCGCGCGCCCACGGCCAGGCGCCCCTGCCGGCCGAGCGGCTCGCCGAGACGGACAACGTGCCCGGCGACTACGTCAGCCAGATCCTGGTGAAGCTGCGCCGCGCGGGGCTGGTCACCAGCCACCGCGGCAGTTCCGGCGGCTACGCGCTGTCGCGCCCGCCGGCCGAAATCACTTTGGGCCAGGTCGTGCGCGCCGTCGACGGCGACGTTTTCGAGGACGTGTGCGGGAAGTACGACGGCGGGGCCAAGGACTGCCGGCACCAGAGCGGCTGCACCATCTCGCCGGCCTGGCAAAAGCTGGGAGCGCTGGTCACCGGCTATTTCGAAAGCGTGACCCTGGCCGCGATCTTGGAGCAGGATCCGGCCCGGTGCGCGGCGCCCCCGGCGTGGTTGGAAAAGTTTTCGGAACGTTGAACCCAAGGGAGGAGAATATGACGACGTACGAACGCGTGGAGAAGGTCCTCGACAAGATCCGGCCGTACATCCAGTCCGACGGCGGCAACATCGCCTTGGTCGGCGTCGACGAGGCGAACGGGATCGTCAAGGTGACGCTGAGCGGGGCCTGCGGCACCTGCCCCAGCTCGACGGCGACGCTGAAGGGCGGCGTCGAACGCATGATCCGCCAGGAGATCCCCGAGATCAAGGAAGTCGTCGCCGTCTAAGGACCCGGGGTCTAGGGTGGCCGGACGCGTCGAACTGCACTGCCATTCGATCTACTCGGACGGGACTCTCACCCCGGCGGAGTTGGTCGCGCGCGCGGTCCAGTCGAAAACGGGGCTCCTGGTTCTGACGGACCACGACAGCGTCTCCGGCGGGCTGGACCTTCTTGCCGCGGGCGCGGCCGCCGGACTGGCCGTCCGCCTCGGCATCGAGATCAACTGCGCGGGCGCCGGCGCCGCCGACCGCGTCCACATCCTCGGCTACGGCTTCGACTCCGAGTCTCCGGGCTTTCGCGACCGTCTGGCCGAGTTCCGCGAGCGCCGCACGGTGCGCGCGCGCCGCATGGTCGAAAACCTTCGCGCGCTCGGCTTCGCGCTGGACTATGAGTCGGTGCGCGCCTCCGCGCATGAGACCGTCGGG
>CAIQSZ010000403.1 GCA_903874575.1 uncultured Elusimicrobia bacterium | reverse complement strand
GGGCGACCTTGTCCTCGTAGCAGGGGCCGATGCCTTTCTTCGTCGTGCCGATGCCGCGCCCCCCCTCCTCCCGGAGAGTGTCCAAATAGACGTGATAAGGGAGGATCACATGCGCGGACAGGCTCAAGAAGAGACGGCCGCGCACCTTGATGCGCCGCTTCTCCAGCATCTTGATCTCATCGACGAACGCTCGGGGATTGACGACGACGCCGTCGCCGATGACGTTCTTGACGCCGGGCTGGAGTATCCCCGACGGGATCAGATGCAGGGCGTACTTCTGCCCGTCGAATACGACCGTATGCCCGGCGTTGTCCCCCCCTTGGTAGCGCACCACCCAATCCGCGCGTTCCCCGAGGAAATGGACGATTTTTCCCTTCCCTTCGTCTCCCCACTGCGCCCCGACGACCACGAGTGCCGGCATATGAATCTCCTTGCTAGGTCAGGCCTTAAAAAATCGGCGCCACCAGGAGCCGTCGCCGCGGCCGAGAGCGCCGCCGCGCGACGCCCGCAGGCGGCGCTCGCTCGGAACCGCTCCGTCGCCGACGACGCCGACGGCGAAACGGGCGCGGACGAGGACGCCCTCTTCGACGGACTCGATCGCCTCGATCGGCGCTTCGATGGGAACCAGTCCTTGGGCCGTGATCCCGCCGAACAGCCGCGCAAGGTACTGAGCGATGTCGCGTCCGTCGATAATCCGGGCCGAAACCAAGTCTCCCACGTGAAGGTCGCGGGCCGCGACGCCCTGCGGGTCTTCCTCGAGCGCGATCTTGAGCACAAGCAAATCCTCGGGCGGGGGCGTACGCGACGCCAGCTTGTCTCTGCGCGCGGACGGCACGGGCGCCTTGCGCAGCGACTGGAACTGCCCCAGGTCGAGGATATCCTTTTTTAGACGCAGGCTCAAACTTTGGTCGCGGAAATGGGCGCGCAAGGGCGCGGACAGGCTTTCGGCCGCCGCGGCGGAGTCCTGCTCGCGCAACGCGTCGAACGCCTCGGGAGCGCAGGCGCGGAAATGGGCGATCAGGCGCTGCTCGATCTCCAGGCTTTCCGACGGGAGGCTCCCGTCCCAAAGACGGCAGCCGTAGAGATGCTTTTCGAACGCGAACCATTCCTCTTCCAGATCGATCGCGCACACGGCCGGGTCGAAGGACATCACCGCGCGGGAACGCAGCACCTTGCGCGTCCTGAGGTTGAGGACCACCAGCACCAGCCCGTGCTGGTTGGCCGACGGCAGGACGAACTTCCCCTTGAGAGCGCAAATGTCGCGCAGGAGACGCGGGATATGGCGGACGGCCTCTTCTACCTCGTAACCGCACATCTCCAAGGCCAATTCCGCTTCGCCCCTATCACAACCGGTCTCCTCCATCAGCAACTCGATCTTGTCCTTCAAACGCGGCCTCGGGGGTGGGCTCCCCTGTAGACTTCCTGCAGCTTCTGGAGCGAGACGTGCGTATAAATCTGGGTCGTATTCAGATTCGCATGGCCGAGCATCTCCTGCACTTCCCGGATATTGCAGCCGTGATTGAGCAGATGGGTCGCGAAACTGTGCCGAAACACGTGCGGCGTGACTTTCTTGAGCAGCGAAGAGCGCCGGACCCAGCGCCGCACGACGAAAGCGACGCCGTCTTCGGAGAGACGCGTCCCGCGGAGGTTCACGAACAAGGGCTCTCCGTCGCCGGGGCCGCCGCGCGAGCGCAGATAGGCGCGCAGACGAGAGAGCGCCGCGCCCCCGGCCGGAACGATGCGCTCCTTGGATCCCTTTCCGAACACCCGTAAGGTGCCGGAGAGGACGTCCACGTCGCCGACGTTCAGCGCCCTTATCTCGGCGCGGCGCAACCCCGATGAGTACAGCAGTTCGATCATGGCGCGGTCGCGCTCGGACGCCGGGTCCGCTCCCGCGGGCGTCTCCAGCACCTGCCGCATCTCGGCCTCGGTGAGAAACCTCGGCAGGCCGCGAGCACGCTTGGGCATGGGCACGCCCAGGAACGGATCGCGCTTCAGTTCGCCCTCGTCCCGGAGAAACTTCACGAACGAGCGCAGGGACGAAGCCCTGCGCAGGACCGTCGCGCGGGAGGCGTCCCCCGACTGAAGCTCGGCTAAATGGCGGCGGACATGAGCCCGGTCCAGATCGGCCGGTTCCAGGGCCGGGAACTTGGCGATGAAGACTCCCAGGTCGGCGCGGTAAGCGCGCAACGTGTGCGGCGAATAGTTCTTCGCCGCGCGCAGACGCGTCAGGAACCGCTCCAACTGCAACTTCATGCTAAGCGGCCGGCGGAACGCCGGAAGGCGGCGCCGCGGCCTCGGCCTCCGCGGCCAGGCGCTTGCTGATCTGCGCGGCGCGCAAAGCCTCGCCTTCCACCTTCAGCTTCTCGCCTTCTTCCTTCGAAACCGGCTTGAGGTTGCGGCACTTCGGGTAGCCCGGGCACGTCAAAAAGAATCCGCGCTTGCCGACCCTCAGCCACATGTGGCGCTGGCACTTGTTGCAGGGGCGAGCCGTCTGCAACGGCCGGGAACCCTCGATTTTCTTGCCGTCGGCGTCCAGCGAGAAGGTGTTCTTGCATTCCGGGTAGCCGGAACACGCCATGAAGCGGCCCTTGCGTCCGGTGCGGATGACTATGGCCTTGCCGCACAAGTCGCAATTCTCCCCCGTCGTCTCCAGGACGACCTTCTGGCCCTCCGGAGTGAGCTGGATTTTACCCTTGCACTTCGGGAAGGCCGAACAGGAGAGGTACTTG
>CAIQSZ010000402.1 GCA_903874575.1 uncultured Elusimicrobia bacterium | reverse complement strand
TCGCCGGGACGGACGTCGTCGAAGACCTCGACGCGCTCGAAGCCCAAGGCGCGGCCCGTGCCCAGACTGCCGCCCCACGTGTGGAAGACTCCGGTCAATTGCCAGACGCCGTCGATGGACAACGCGGTCGGCTTCACGCCCGGCGTCATCGCATAGTACCAATCGAGCGGGCCGTTGTCCCGGGAGGCCACGATCTCGCCTTCGCCCGCGTCGATGGAGCCCGAGATGCGTTCGATGCGCCCGACCTCCAGCATCTGTTCGCACGGAAGCAGGGCCAGCTCGCCGGGCGGGTCGCTGACCAGCGCGCCGCGGGACAAGGCCAGGATTTCGGACTTCGTCAGCCGAGCGCGGGCGCGAAACTCCGCGTAGGACAGCCGCCGCGCCAGCGGGGCGTCCGCGACCGGGACGGCGGCGCTTGGCCGCACGTCGGGAGCCTCCCAGAAGGCGCTGCCGATCTGCGCGGAGTCGATCGTGTACACCGGAGTGCCGTCGACCGCGACCGCGGCCTTCCCCGTGACGAGAACGTCCTCGCCGGAACGCTGGACGGAGAGGATCTCGACGCGGTAGGAGACGCGCGCGTCGTGAGGCCGAATCTGCCCGAAGAAAGACACGTTCTCCATGCCGAGAGGCTTCGAACAGCCGGCCAACCCGCGCCACGCGGAGAAAAACTTCAAGCACTGCCAGACCGCGTCCACGCCCCAGCAGCCGGGCATGACGGGATCGCCGAGGAAATGACAGCCGTAGAACCAGTCGTCGATGCCGTTGTCGCGGACGGCCTCGATGACGCCGGTCCCGGAGGCCTCGTCCCACTCAAGACGCGTGACCTCGTGGAACGGAAGGAGCAGCCAACTCGGCAGACCCGGCAAACCGGGGGGGGCGTCTTCGAGCAGGCGGCCTTGGGAGAATGCCACGACCTCGTCGCGGTTGAAGCGGGTCTTGCGGCGGAAGTCCTCGAATCTCATCGGCAATTCTTATATTACCAATAAAAAGAGGCCTCGGCTTGCGGCCGGGGCCCCTTTCCTGGACGGATGCTCGTCTACTTAGGCGGAAGCGTCCGATGCGCGCCGTCGCAGTACGGCTTGTTCTTCGATTCGCGGCAACCGCACCAGGCGACCTTCCCGGCTTCTTTAATCTCGACGACGATGGGCGCCTTGCCGAGCGTCTTGTGCGCGCCGTCGCAGTAGGGTTGGGTCTTGGACTCGCCGCACGCGCACCAGGCCTTCTTTCCGGGCTGCTCGTCGACGACGTAAGGCTTGTTCTGAATGCCGGACATGAGATTCACTCCCTGCGGGCCGTCTTGCCGCCCCCTGACGCACGGCATACAGAGGGCGACAGAACTTCCCTAAGCGACAAAACGACCAAGGTCAATAATGAGGCTCGACGCTCACCTGCCCCCGGCCATATTGACGACCTTGCGCAAGATCGACAGGATGGCTCTGCGGTGCTGGTAGATCAGGACCCCCGTGTAGACGGTCGTTCCCACGACGATCATGATGGGGGTCGATGCGACGGCGCCCGCCACTTCAAGGCCTCCGGCGACCAGCTTCACTTCTCCGATATGAAGGCGCTCGGCCAATTTTTCGCAAAATCCTTTATATATGTCCCAAGCACCCTCGATGATCGTGAGAACTCCGCCGATGATGACCCATATCTTGGCCAGCTTCAGCGCATGCTGCGCGCCGTCCTTGGCGGCTTGAGCCTGCGCCGCGGTGCTCCGGGCGTCGGCGCCGATGCTTTGTGCGCGGGCCGCTAACTGGGCGGACTGAGCGCCCGCGGACTGAGCCTGCGCGGCCGCGGCCTGGGCCTGCTGGGCCAGACCCGCCGCGGCCGCGTAATTCCGGGCGGCAAGCGCCGCCTGGGCTTGACTCTGTAGATCGGCCGCGCGCGCGGCGAG
>CAIQSZ010000401.1 GCA_903874575.1 uncultured Elusimicrobia bacterium | reverse complement strand
GGGAAGACAAGAACAGCGTGAAGGCTCCGATCACGACCGGCGCGCACCAAGTCCAGATCATCCAACCGCGCGCATCGCCGTCGCGCCAACCCAGAGGCGCGACGCCCGCGACCGCCAAGCCGACGAACGCGGCCGAGATCCACGCGGCGCCCAAGCCGGCCAGGACCTCGGGAATCGGGGACGCCACGGGCGCCCACGCGCGCACTTTGGAGCGGACGGAACGCCCGTAGTGCAGGGCGGCGTGGCCGGCGAGCAGCGGCCCGACGGCGCCGAGAAACCAAACGAGCGCGAGGCGGACAAGGCGCTCGGCCTCGCCCTCTCCGGACGCGCGGCCCGCGCCCGGCAGAATCGAAGGCTGGTCAGCGTCGCGGACGACGCGCAACGCGGCGCGCAGGAACTCCAGGTTCTCATCCAGCCCGCGCCCGGCGACCGGACGCAAGACGATCAGGCGCATCGGCCGGCCCAGCGCGGCGCGCAGGACTTCTCCCGGGCGCGCGTCGACGCGCAAGGTGCGCGTCCACAGGCGCCGTCCCGCGACCATGACGACCGCGCCCGTCGACGCGGCGACGGGGATCAGTCCCGCCGACGAGAGCGCGGAGACCTCGGCCGGGTCGAACCCGGCGGGCACGCCGGCCAGATCCACGCCGGACGCAAGCTCGATCGCCTTGGCCCCCGCGACGGCGACCGTGGTCACGTCGACTCCGTGGGCGGCAAGAGCCTCGATCGCGCGCGCCAGCGACCGGGAGTCCTTGGCCCACAGGGCGGCCCCGCGCAAGGGCGACGACGGAGACGCCAGTCCGGCCGCGCGCCACTTTTCAACCTCGACCAGGGAAAAGTTCAAAATCTCGGCCCGCGCGGCGAGGTCGGCGAGGGTCTCCTCGCGCAAAACCGCAGCGGAGACGCCCATGGCCTTCAGCCTCTCCCATAGGTCTCCGGCGGAACCGGGGCGGCCGACGTTCAGCGCTCGAAACGCGTCGGCGTCCACGGCGACCAGGACGACGCGATCGGGCGCGCGCCCCGGGGCCTGCCACGCCGCCGCGAACGCGGCGCACAGCGCCAACGCGGCGACGGCGCGCGCGATGTTGCTCACGGCTTGGCGGCCTCCGCGTAAACCCGGAGGTATTCTTCGACCGAGCGGTCCCAGGAGAAGTCCCCGGCCATGGCGGCGCCCACGCGCGCGTCCCAGTCCCTGCTGCGGTGCGAGGCGAGCGCTCGGTCCAGCGCGCGAGACAGGTCGGAGCGGTCGTTGGGCGCGCAGAGGAAGCCGTTGGCTCCGGCGCCCACCTCGAACACCGTGTCGACCAGGCCTCCGGTGCGCGCGGCGACGGGCACGGAACCGTAGCGCATCGCGATCATTTGCCCCAGGCCGCAGGGCTCGAAGCGCGAGGGCATGAGAAAAATATCGCTGGCCGCGTAAATACGGTGCGCGAACGGCTCGTCGAACTGCCGGTGGAAGTGTACCTGCCCGGGATGGCGGCGCTCCAGCGCGGCCAATTGCTCGGTCAGCGCGGGATCACCGGTGCCCAGCGCGACGAACTGCGCGCGGTCCAGCCGGGCCTCGACGGCGGGGATGGCCAGATCCAGGCCCTTCTGGTAATCAAGCCTCGAAACGACGCCGATCAGCGGGCGATCCGAGGGGAACTCCAGCCCGCACTCCTTGCGCAGGGCCTCCTTGCACGCCGCCTTGCCCGCGGCCGAGTCCGCCGCGCCGTAGTGGCGCGGAAGCGCCGGATCGCGCGACGGGTCCCAGACCTCGGTGTCCAAGCCGTTGAGGACGCCGCTGAGCACCTTCGCGCGGCGCTGCAGCAGTCCTTCGAAGCCGAAGCCGTGCTCGGCGCCCTGGATTTCGTCGGCGTAAGTCGGACTCACCGTGGTGATGCGGTCGGCGTACGCCAGCCCGGCCTTGAGGAAGCTGACCTGGCCGTAATACTCCAGGCCGTCCGACGACCAGTCCTCGGGAGAGAAGCCGAAGGCCGCCAGGGACGCGCGCGGGAAATTCCCCTGATAGGCCATATTGTGCAAGGTGAAGACCGACCCGGTCCCCGCGAAATAAGGGTCCTGGGCGTAGCGGCGCTTCAGGTGCGCGCAGACGGGACCGGCCTGCCAGTCGTGCGCATGAACGACGTCGGGCTTGAAGCCGACGGCCTTGGCCCCCTCCAGCGCGGCCACGCAGAACAGCGCGAAGCGCCGGCCGTTGTCCTCGTGGTCCTTGCCGGAAACGCCGTAAAGCCCCTCGCGGTCGAACGAGGGCGGATGGTCGACGAAATAGTTGGAGACGGAGCGCCGGTGCAGGAAACGCAGCCCCATCTCGACCGTCTCGCCCGCCAACGTGACGCTCAAGGGCCGCGCTTGGCCTTCCTCCAGCGGCGAGGCCAGCACGGTGCGGTACTTCGGCAGGAACAGGCACACGTCGTGGCCGGCGGCGCCCATCTTCTGCGCGAGGGTGCCGACCACGTCGGCCAATCCCCCCGTCTTGCAGAACGGAACGGCCTCGCTTGCGACGAAGAGGATCTTCACTGGGGCCAGAGCGACCCGGCGCCGTCGTCGCCCTCCAGTTCCGGCTCGGAAGCCTTCTCCTGCTTCACGGGAGGCACAAGCGACGACTCCGCGACGGCCGCTTCTTGGACCGACGCCTCGGACTCGACGACGGGAACCTCGGGCGCGACGACGGGAGCCTCGGGAGCGACGACGAGGGACTCCGGCGCGGGAGGAGCCTCGGGCGCGGCGGGCATGAAGCCGTCCAGCGACGGGAGTTCCTCGAGACTGCGCAGTCCGAAGTGCCGCAGGAACTCGGCGGTCGTGCCGTACATCAGCGGACGGCCGACGGTCTCCTTGCGTCCGACGACCTTGAGCAGGCGCTTTTCGAGCAAAGTCTCCAGCGCCGCGATGACCTCGACGCCGCGAATCTGCTCGATCTCGGCGCGCGTCAGCGGCTGACGATAGGCGACGATGGACAGCGTCTCCTGCGCGGCCGTCGACAGGCGCATCGTCGCGCGGTCGGCGAACAGCCTGCGCATGTACGGGCCCAAATCCGGACGCGTGGCCATCTGCCAGCCCTCGGCGACGGCGATGAGGCGGTAGCCGAGATCGCGCTCGTCCAATTCTCGGCGCAGGTCCTCGACCACGGCCACGATGCGATCCTGGTCGCGGATGTTCAGAATCTTGCCCAGTTCCCCGGCCGACAGCGGACGGTCGGTGATGAAGAGCAGTCCTTCGAGCGCGCGGCGCAGAAGACGCGGATCGTTGTTCGGCGTCGCCGCGGGGACGTGCGCGCCCTCGCCGGGAAGGGCCTGCGCGGGCGCGTCCGCGACGGCCTCCGTCGGTACGTCCGATACGGCGTCGGCGGGAGCGGCGGTCCCGTCGGCCTCAGGGCCGGGCGTCGGAGCCTGCGTCGGCTC
>CAIQSZ010000400.1 GCA_903874575.1 uncultured Elusimicrobia bacterium | reverse complement strand
GAAAGGGCAGCTCATCATACTTGAAAGCACCACCTACCCCGGCACCACGCGCGAACTGGTAATGCCGATGCTAGAGGCCCGGGGACTGAAGGCCGGCCGGGATTTCCACTTGGCGTTTTCCCCGGAGCGCGTGGACCCGGGCAACGCGAAGTGGAAGATCGCCAACACGCCGAAGGTCGTCGGCGGCATCGACGCCGAATCGACCCGGCTGGCCTGCGCGCTCTACAAGAAGATCGTGCGTCGGACGGTTCCGGTGTCCAACGCGAAGACCGCGGAGTTGGTCAAGCTTCTGGAGAATTCCTTTCGCGCGGTGAACATCGCCTTGGTCAACGAGATGGCGCAGGTGTGCTCCACTCTGGGCCTCGACGTCTGGGAGGTCGTGCGCGCGGCCGCGACCAAGCCGTTCGGCTACATGCCGTTCTGGCCGGGGCCGGGCATCGGGGGCCATTGCATTCCCAAGGATCCCCAGCTCCTGGCCTGGAAAATGAGGAAGTTGCATTTCCATCCGCGCTTCATCGAACTGGCGACCGTCGTCAACGGCGACATGCCCGCTTACGCGGTGTCGCGCATCGAGGGCATGCTCAGGAAGGATCGACGGCCGCTGAAGGGCGCCCGCATTCTCGCGCTGGGCGTCGCCTACAAGCCCGGCGTCTGCGACTACCGCGAGTCCCCCGCGCTCGACGTGATGCACCTTCTCGCCGAGAAGGGCGCGCGCGTCGAGTATCACGACGCGTTCGTGCCCAAGGCGGAGGCCGCCGGGCGCCGCTGGACCGGACGCGCGCTGACCGACGCCGCGTTGAAGGGCGCCGACGTCGTCGCCATCCTGACCGCCCACGCGGGCGTGGATTACGCGCGGGTCTGCCGGCTCGCGCGCCGCGTGTTCGACGCCCGCAACGCGGTTCCGGGCCTTGCGGGGAATGTCGAAAGGCTCTAAACTTCCGCTATGGCCGACAGCCCTCCGCCTTCGATGCCCGCGCCCGCCGACCTCGAGCGTCAGTGCCTCGAGGCGCTCAAGGCGATCGGCAAGGCGCTCGGTCAGATGGCGTTGTACAAGGTCGGCCATCCCGCCGTGGCCGCGACGATCTCCGTCGCGCGCGAGAACCTGGCCGCGGCGCTGGCGCTCGCGCCTCAGGGCGAACTGATCGTCGGTCTCGATCAACAGAAGCTGATCGCCAACGGGCGGGTCATCGGCACGGTCTCCCAGCTCCCGAACACGATCGTCAACGCCTACAACCGCTTCAAGCTTTCCAGCGTCACGTTTCGCGCGGGGATCACCCAGGAGGAACTGTCGGCGTTCTGCGAACTGGCCGCCTTGCGCTCCGGCGAAGCGGCCGCCGTCGACCTCAAGGGTTTTCTGGCCGAGCGAGGCGTCACGCGTCTTAGGCTGAATGAAGCCGTCTACATGAAAGCCGGGGAAGGCCAAGGCGGCGGCCCGCGGACGGGCGGCGGAGCCGGCGCGGGCTCCGGCGCGGGCGGCGGCGAGGAAGGCTCGGGAGTCATCGCCGGCGGCGGAGAGGGGGAGCGGGGAATCTCCGCGGCCGTCTCATCGGGCTCGATGGAGCGCACGATGGCCGCGCTCGTCGAGAAGGCCGTGCCCGATCCGGGCCTGCGCGAGCAAGTCATCGCGCAGGTCCTGAAGCTTCTGGAAAGCGACATCGCCAAGCGCGTCGATGAAGTCACGCTGCCGATCCAGCGCGAGAAGAAGGTCGTCGAAAACGACGCGGCGCGCTCATCCAGCGTCATCCATAACATGGTCGAGGGCGTGGTCGTCGTCGACGATCAGGGCAGGATCCTGATGATGAACCCCGCGGCCGAGCAGATCTACGGCGATACCCTCGTGCACAGCGCGGGCAAGGCGATCGTCGAGAAGGCGGGCGACCGCTTCGTCGTCTCCATGGCCAGCGATCTCCAAACCCCGGGAGATCGCGATATCGACAAGACCGTGAAGACCTCGGGCTCCGAGGACACGAAGAACATCCTGCGCGCGTCCAGCGCGGTCGTGAAGACCGAGGAGGGGAAGGTCGTCGGCGTGGTGACCGCTCTTCCCGACGCGACGAAGCACCGCGAGCTGCAGAAGATGCAGCGCGATTTCGTCGCCCATGTCACGCACGAACTGCGCGCGCCCCTCGCGTCGATTCGCGCGGCCCTCGAGATCGTGCAGGGCGAGTACGGCGCGAGGATGGAGGCCGAGGAAGCTCGGATGCTGGACACGGCCCTCAAGAACTCCGACCGCTTGGCCGGGATGATCAACGGCATCCTGGACTTCTCCAAGATCGAGTCGGGCCGGATGACGGTATACCCCAAGCCCGTCCAGCCCGAGAGGGTCGCCAAGGAGGCCGTCGACAGTCTCCAGCCCTGGGCGCAGAAAAAGAGCATCGAGCTGTCGCTGTCCGCTCCCGACGGTCTGCCGCTGGTGCATGCCGACGCGCCGCGCACGGTTCAGGTCCTCGTCAATCTGCTGT
Organism: uncultured Elusimicrobia bacterium; assembly: GCA_903874575.1. Taxonomy (GTDB): domain Bacteria; phylum Elusimicrobiota; class Elusimicrobia; order UBA1565; family UBA9628; genus GWA2-66-18. The sequence goes on along the minus strand of CAIQSZ010000400.1, from coordinate 168 downwards.
CCAACGCGATCAAGTTCACGCCGGTCGGCGGAAAGATCACGGTCGCGCTCTCCCGCCGCAACGAGGCCGGCGGTGCCTTCGTCGAGTTCGCGGTCAAGGACACGGGTCCCGGCGTCCCGAAGAGCGAGCATGAGCGCGTTTTCGAAAAATTCGCGCAGATTGTTTCCG
>CAIQSZ010000399.1 GCA_903874575.1 uncultured Elusimicrobia bacterium | reverse complement strand
TCGCCTCCTTCCAGGCCCGCAACCTCTCGGAGCAGATCCGCTTGGCGAGCGCAGGCCGAGGCCGGCCTCGGCCGGAGGCGCCCGCCGAGCCGGTTTTCATGGATCGCGAGGCTTGCCTCGAGTTCGCCGTCGGCAAGATCGGCCGGGTCCTCGGCGAGGCGTTCGCCCACGTCGACGCCCATCCGACGCGCGTGCGCCTGCCCGCGGAGCCGCTGATGCTGGTGGACCGGATCGTCTCCGTCGCCGGAGCGCCGAACTCCCTGAAGTCGGGCAACTGCGTGACCGAGCACGACGTGAGACCGGGCGCGTGGTACTTGGACGCGGAGCGCATCCCGACCTGCGTCGCCGTCGAGGCCGGCCAGGCCGATCTTTTCCTGTCCGCCTACCTCGGCATCGATTCCCAGACCAAAGGCCTTGCCGTTTATCGCCTCCTCGACGCCGTCGTCACCTTCGAAGATCATTTGCCCAAGCCCGGCGACGTCATCCGCTACGACATCTCCATCGACGGTTTCGGCCGGCACGGCGATATCTGGCTGTTCTTCTTCCGTTTCGACGCTTCCGTCGGCGGCCGCCCGCTGATGACCATGCGCAAGGGCTGCGCCGGCTTTTTTACGCAGGCGGAGTTGGCGAAGGGCCGAGGCATCGTGTTGACCGACGCCGAGAAAGCGCCCGTCGCGGGCAGGAGGCCTTCCGATTGGAAGCCGTTGGCCCCTTTCGAGGAGAAGGCGTCGCTGACGGACGCCCAGTTCGCGTCCTTGCGCGCGGGGAATTTGACCGCCGCGTTCGGCGGGGCGTTCGGGGCGATCTCATTCGCCCCGGAGACTTTGCCGCCCGGCAGGATGAAGCTGGTCGATCGGATTCTTTCGCTGGATCCGCGGGGCGGCCGTTTCGGCCTGGGCCTGGCCGTCGGCGAGATGGACATCCATCCCGACGACTGGCATCTCGTCTGCCACTTTCCCGACGACAACGTCATGCCCGGCACCTTGATGTACGAGTGCTGTCTTCACACGCTGCGCGTGCATCTCATGCGCATGGGCTGGATCGGCGAAAAGGGAAAAGTCCACCACGAGCCCGTCCCCGGCGTCGCCAGCCGGCTGAAGTGCCGCGGCCAGGTCCTGGCCTCGACCAAGAAAGCCCGCTACGAACTCCACGTCAAGGAGCTGGGCTACCAGCCGGACGGAACGCCGTTCTGCGCGGCCGACGCGTTCATGTACGCGGATGGGAAAAACATCGTCCAGATCGCCGACATGACCGTCCGTCTCACCGGAACGACCCGCCGCGAGCTGGAGGCGCTCTGGTCCGATCCCTCGCCCTCCGCGCGCCGCGCGGGACCGGGATGCGTCCGTTCGCCCGCGCTCTACGGCCCGGACAAGATCCTGGCCTACTCCAACGGCAAGCCGTCGCAGGCCTTCGGCGACAAGTACCTTCCCTTCGACGACGGCCGGATCATCGCGAGACTGCCCGGCCCGCCCTACCAGTTCCTCGACCGCATCGTGGAGACGGCGGGCGAGCCCTGGGTCCTCAAGGCCGGAGCGGCCGCGACGGCGGAGTACGACGTTCCCCGGGACGCCTGGTACTTCGAAGAGAACGGCCAGGCGACGATGCCGTTCGCCGTCCTTCTTGAAGTCGCGCTCCAGCCCTGCGGCTGGCTGGCCGCCTACTGCGGTTCCGCGCTGACCAGCTCCACCGATCTCTCGTTCCGCAACCTCGGCGGCGACGCCGTGCAGCACGTCGAAGTGACCCCCGACATCGGCACCTTGGTCACGAAGGTCGTCATGACCAAGGTCGCGCAGTCCGGCGGCATGATCCTCCAGGCCTACGACATGGAAACGACCGACGGCGCCGGCCGTTTGGTCTACAAAGGCTCGACCGAATTCGGATTCTTCACCAAGGCTTCCCTCGCCCAGCAAGTCGGTCTGCGCGGCGCCAAGCTGTTTTCGCCCGCGGCGGGGGCCGTCGCCCGCCGTTTGCCGCTGACCGGCGGAACCCCCGCGCTTCCGGGCCCCAAGCTGCTGCTGCTCGACGCCGTCGAGCAGTTCGACGGCCAGGGCCCGAAACGGCTCGGCGCGCTCGTCGGCCGCCGCGCCGTGAACCCGAAGGAATGGTTTTTTGACGCGCATTTCTATCAGGATCCGGTCTGTCCCGGCTCGCTCGGCCTGGAATCCTTCATCGAGCTGATGAAGTGCCACGCCCGGGACCGCTGGCCGGACCTGCCCGCGTCCGCCCGCTTCGAGAGCATGGTCCTCGGCCGCAAACATAAATGGCTGTACCGCGGCCAGTACACGCCGGCCAACAAGGCCGTCGAGGTCCAATGCTGGATCACCGCCGTCGACGAAAAGTCCCGGACCCTCGCCGCCGACGGCTACCTGCTGCGCGACGGTCTCGTCGTCTACGAGATGCGCGACTTCACTCTCAAAATTAAATGAAAATCCATCGAAAAAAACGAAGCCAAGCCTGCAAGGAACAAAATCGCAGAGTAAAGCGTAATAAGGGGATGGATAATTCTTTTGTCGCCAAGATTCCTCTTGTCATCAGGAATACCTCGGGAGCGCTTAGCAACGCCAGCGTCAATAAGCTTTTGCCGGAAGATTCGGCGGCGCACTCTTGGTATCGCTTTGTTCTCTCGTACCCGCCCCAGTTGGTCCGGCACTACATCGATAAGTTCGGGCTCACGGACAAGGATGTTATCCTCGATCCCTTCTGCGGCACCGGAACCACCGTGGTCGAGGCGAAAAAGATGGGAATTCCAAGCATCGGCATCGAGGCGAATCCTGTCGCGCACTTCGCGGGGTCGGTTAAGACGAATTGGAGCGTGTCGGGGGCAAAGTTGATCGCACATGCTCAGGTAATCGCGAGCAAGACGCGCGCGCGTTTGGCGGCGGAAGGGATACGCGAAGGCGAGCGCCCTAATCTCAAGACGGTCACTCTGAAGCGCCTGTCCGCAGAGCACGAAAAGCTTATTCTCAAGAATTCAATCAGTCCATTGCCGTTGCATAAAACGTTGACTCTCATTGATGAGATCGGCAAGGCTCCCGGTGTCTGCCAGAAATTCGAGCGACTTGCTTTGGCGCGTGCAATCGTCGGCGATATCGGTAATCTGCAGTTCGGTCCCGAGGTCGGCGTCGGCAAGCTTAAAGAAGATGCTCTCGTTCTTGAGCCCTGGTTGCGATACGTCGAGCGCATCTCAGCTGATGTCGATCTTCTCGGCAAATTGCCGGATACTCCAAGTGTGATTCATAATGCCGACGCGCGGGTTTTGGCGAACATTCTGAAACCAAAGTCCGTGAGCGCAGTTATTACTTCGCCTCCATATCCCAATGAGAAAGATTATAGTCGCACGACCCGTCTTGAAGGGGTCCTGCTGGGCTTCATGGATTCGAAGGCGGAGTTGAAACGAATCAAGCAGACGTTCGTTCGGTCCAATACCCGGAGCGTCTATCGAGGCGACACCGACGATGAGTGGATTTCAAACATGCCCGAAATCCATGCAATAGCGGACCAAATTGAAGCCAAAAGGATTCATTTAGGCAAAGACAGTGGATTCGAACGCATGTATCCTCGGGTTACAAGGCTGTATTTCGGCGGCATGGCGAAGCATCTTGCCGACATGAGGGCTGTGCTACGCCCGGGTGCAAAGCTTGCCTACGTAGTCGGAGATCAGGCTTCATACCTGCAAGTCCTTATCCAGACGGGCCGATTGCTGGCTCTTATCGCGGAGCGGTTGGGCTATAGAGTTATTTCTTTGGACCTCTTTAGGACTAGGCTCTCTACTGCGACTCGTCAGCAATTGCGCGAGGAAGTTATCGTTCTTGAATGGAAAGGATGATATGACCAAAGATAATCGATATAAGCAGATCATTGAGACCGTTTTTAACGCGCACTACGAAGCGGGCGTTTCCTCCTTTGAATTTAAGCGCGAGGAACTTAAGACCGCGGCGAAAAAATTACGCATTGATTTACCTGCGAATCTAGGGGATATTATTTCCAGTTTTCGCTTTAGGGCGAAGTTCCCTGAATCGATCCTCAAGCGCGCACCGTCAGGGAAGGAATGGCAGATTAAGTTGAATGGTCGTGGACAGTATCTTTTCGTGGCCTGCGAGAATACGAATATTGAACCGCGCTCGGAAATGACCGTGACTAAGATCCCTGATGCGACGCCGAGTATTATCGGCAAATACAGGATGGATGATGAACAGGCACTCTTGGCTAAACTCCGGTATAACCGTCTTGTCGACGTTTTCTTAGGAATTGCCTGCTATTCGTTGCAGAATCATCTGCGGACAACAGTTCCCGGAATGGGTCAGGTCGAGACGGACGAAATCTACGTCGGTATCGATAAACGCGGGGCCCACTACGTGATTCCTGTTCAGGCGAAAGGCGGGAAAGACAAGCTCAGCATGGTCCAGATTGAGCAGGATATGAGGCTTTGCGAGAGTAAATTCCCCGGTCTGATCCCGAAGCCTGTCGCGGCGCAATTTATGAGCGACGAGGTGATCGCTCTTATGGAATTCGAGCGTACGCCGAAGGGCGTTGCGTTGTCGAGCGAGCGCCACTACTTGCTTGTGCCGGCCGACCTATTGTCTTCCGAGGATATCCGACAGTACGCCGTACGCACGATGGACGGGAGCGTTGCGTGAAATACTCGAGGGTGTTTCTCCAGGCTAATTCCTATGAGCTCGCGCCGATCGTCGTCTCGTCGGCGGAGCTGGAGAAGCGCATCGCTCCGGTGTACGAGGCGCTGCATCTGCCGCCGGGACAGCTGGAGGCGCTCACGGGCATACGCGAGCGGCGCTGGTGGGCGCCGGGCTTCAAGCTGAGCGACGGCGCGGCGCGCGCGGGCGCCAAGGCGCTCGAGAAGGCGGGCCTGCCCGTCTCCGCGCTGGGCGCGCTGGTCTACGCGGGCGTGTGCCGCGAAGGCTCCGAGCCGGCGACGGCCTGCGCGGTGGCGGCGGCGCTGGGCGCGGGCCGCGACTGCGCGGTCCACGACGTCGGCAACGCGTGCCTGGGCGTGCTGTCGGGCGTCGTCGACGTCGCCAACCGCATCGAGTTGGGCCAGATCAGGGCCGGCTTGATCGTCTCGTGCGAGTCGGCGCGCGAGATCAACGATGCGATGATCGAGTCGATGCTCGGGACGCCGACCATGGATCGCTTCAAGCCGTCCATCGCGACGCTGACGGGGGGCTCGGGCGCGGTCGCCGTCCTGCTCACCGACGGTTCGTTCGGCGCGAGGGGTCCGAAGCTGCTCGGAGGCGTCGCGCAGGCGGCCGCGGAGCACTTTGACCTATGCCGCTGGGACCGGGACTTCATGCGCACCGACGCGGCCGCGGTGCTCAAGCACGGCGTGGAGCTGGCGCGCGCCACCTGGAAGAAGTTCGCCGCCGAGACGGGCTGGAGCGGCGAAACGATCGACAAGACGATCTGCCATCAGGTGGGCGGGCCGCACCGCGCGGCGGTGCTGGGCGCGTTCGGCGTGCCCGTCGAGAAGGATTTCGCGACCTACGAATACTTGGGAAACATCGGGACGGTCAGCCTGCCGCTGACGGCGGCGCTGGCCGACGAGAGAGGCTTCTTGGAACAAGGCGACAAGGTCGGCTTCCTGGGCATAGGCTCGGGGCTCAACTGCATGATGCTCGGGTGGGAGTGGTGAGCCCCTCGCCCTGGGCGCCGTACTATCCGTTCGTGGGCCGAGTGCTCGACGTCGGCGGCCACCGGATGCACTGTCTCGACGAGGGCCGGGGGGAGACCGTGGTCATGGTCCACGGCAACCCGACGTGGTCGTTCTACTTCCGCGAGGCCGTGAAGGCGCTGCGCGGCCGGTACCGCTGCATCGTGCCCGATCACATCGGCATGGGCCTGTCCGATAAGCCCGACGACGGGCATTACCGCTACACGCTGAAGCGCCGCGTCGACGATTTGGAGGAGCTGCTGGAGCAGCTCGCGCCGACGGGCCCGGTCACCCTCGTCGTTCACGACTGGGGCGGCATGATCGGCATGGGTTGGGCCGTGCGCCATCCGCAGCGCGTCGCGCGCGTCGTCGCCCTCAACACCTCCTGCTTCCGGCTGCCCGCCGAAAAGACGCTGCCGTGGCCGTTGATCTTATCGCGCACTCCGCTGGGCGCGTTTCTCATCCGCGGCGGCAACGCCTTCGCGCGGGTGGCCGCGCGTACGTGCGCCCGCAAGCGCCCGCTGTCGAAGGCCCTGCGCGCCGCCTACACCGCGCCGTACCGCGGCTGGCGCGAGCGCATCGCCACGCTCCGCTTCGTGCAGGACATCCCGCTGTCCCGGATGGACCCGGCGTGGGAGGAAGTCGTCTTTATCGAGGAAAATCTTCACGCCCTGAGTGCGACGCCCATGTTCCTGCCGTGGGGCATGAAAGACTGGGTGTTCGACCGGCGTTTCCTGGACGGCTGGAGGGCCCGCTTTCCACGAGCCGAGGTGAAGACCTTCGACGACTGCGGCCACTATCTTTTGGACGACGCGCCCGAGGTCGTGCCCCTGATCGCCGACTTCCTGGCGCGCCACCCCCTGAAGGGCGTCTCGTGACCTCCGCTTCCCGAGCCGACGTCGCGAGCCGGTTCCTGAAAATCGCGTCCCGCCTGGGCGCGGCGCCGGCGTTGATCCGCGGCGATGAGACCGCGTCTTTCGCGGATTTGGCGCGCGACGTGGAGCGTCTGGCCGCGGGCGTGCGGCGCTGCGGCCTGCGTCCCGGCGAGCGCGCCGCCGTGTTGATCCCGCCCGGCCGGGACTTCTTCGCGGTCACCTTCGCGCTGTTCCGGGCGGGCGTGGTGCCCGTGCTCATCGATCCGGGGATCGGATTTTCAAGCATGGGCCGCTGCCTGGAAGAGGCCGCGCCCGCCGCGTTCATCGGCTCGCCCAAGGCGCATTTGGGCCGCTTGCTCGGACGCTGGGCGCCGACGGCGCACCTGCGCGTGGTCGCCGACGGGCGCGTCCCGGGGATGCTGGACGTTCGCGCGCTGCGCGACGCCGGCGCGCGCGCGAGTTTCGACGTCTTCCAAGCGAGCCCAGACGCGGCCGCCGCCGTCCTGTTTACCTCCGGAAGCACCGGCGTCCCGAAGGGCGTCGTGTATACCCACGGCGTGTTTTCCGCGCAAGTGGATTTGCTGCGCTCCATGTTCGACGTCAAGGAGGGCGAAGTCTCGGTCGCGACCTTCCCGCTGTTCGCGCTCTTCGACGTCGCGCTGGGCATGACCGCCGTGATTCCCGACATGGACTTCACCCGTCCCGGCGCCGCGGACCCGGCGGAGATCCTCGGCGTTTTGCAGAAGCATCGCGCCCGGCAGTTGTTCGGCTCGCCCGCGCTGATCGACCGCGTGGGCCGCTACGGCGAGCGCCACGGGGTGGCCTTGCCGGACCTTCAGCGCGTGATGTCGGCGGGCGCGCCGGTGCCGGCGAAGGCCCTGGCGCGCTTCTCGAAGATGCTGAACCCCGGGGTGCAGATATACACGCCTTACGGCGCGACGGAAGCCCTGCCGGTGGCGCTGATGGGCTCGCGGGAGGTTTTAAGCGAGACCGGCGCCATGACCGAGGCCGGCAAGGGCGTCTGCGTAGGGCGGCCCGTGGCCGGCGTGCAGGTCTCGGTGATCCGCATCACGGACGCGGCCATCCCTGATTGGGACGACGCGGCGCCCGAGAAGCGCGGCGTCGTCGGGGAGATCGTCGTGAAGGGCGACGTCGTCACGCGGGAGTATTTCCGCCGGCCGCAGGACACCGCGGCGGCGAAGATCCGGGACGGCGCCCGCGTGAGGCATCGCATGGGCGACCTCGGCTACTTCGACGAACAAGGGCGGCTCTGGTTCTGCGGGCGCAAGGCCCATCGGGTGAAGACGGCCGGCGGCGAACTCTACACCGTTTGCGTGGAAGGCGTGTTCAACGCCCATCCGGCCGTGAGGCGGACGGCGCTGGTCGGCGTTCGCGGCGAGCCGGTTTTATGCGTGGAGCCGGAGCCGGGCACGAATACGATCCGGCTCGAGGAGGAGCTGTCCGAAATCGCCAGGCGGCATGAGCTGACGAGGGATATCCGGAAATTCCTATGTCATCCGTCGTTTCCGGTGGACATCCGCCACAATGCGAAGATCTTCCGGGAAAAGCTCGCCGTCTGGGCCGCGGAGCGCGGGCGCTGATGCGCGCGCTCGTCACCGGCGGCGGCGGGTTTCTCGGGTCGGCGCTCGCGCGCCGGCTGCGCGAACGCGGCGACGAGGTGCGCGTCTTCGGGCGCGGCTCTTATCCGGAACTGGAGGCGGTCGGCATCGACTGCGTCCGCGGGGACCTGGGCGACGCGTCCGCGGTCGGGGCGGCGTGCGAGGACCGCGACGTCGTGTTCCACGCGGCCGCGAAGGTCGGGCTGTGGGGGAGGTACCGGGACTATTTCGCCGCCAACGTGACCGGGACCAAGAACGTCCTGCGCGCCTGCGCGGAGCACGGCGTGCGCAAGCTCGTGTTCACCGGTTCGCCCAGCGTGGTCTTCGACGGGACCGACGTGGAGGGCTGGAACGAGTCCGCTCCGTATCCGCGGACGTTCGACTCCCACTACTCGCGCACGAAGGCCGAGTCCGAGGCGATGGTGCTGGCCTCCAACCACGACAAGCTGGCCACCGTATCCCTGCGCCCGCATCTGGTCTGGGGGCCCGGCGACCGGCACCTCCTGCCGCGCATGGTGGCCAAGGCCCGTTCCGGGCGGCTGTTCCGCATCGGCGCGCACAGCAAGCGCGTCGACACCATCTACATCGACGACGCCGTCGAGGCGCATATCCTGGCCGCCGTCCAGCTTTCGCCGCTGTCGGAGCTCGCCGGCAACGCGTATTTCCTCTCGGCGGGCGATCCTCGTCCCGTATGGGAGATCGTGGACCGCATGCTGGCCGCCGCGGGCCTGCCCCCGGTGCGCAGGTCGGTGCCCGTCGGCCTGGCCCTGGCCGCCGCGAGGATCTGCGAGGCCTCCTGGGGTCTGCTGGGCCTTGCCGGCGAGCCGCCGCTCACGGGCTTTCTCGTCCGCCAACTCACCACCGCGCACTGGTTCGACATCGCGGCGGCCCGACGCGATCTGGCCTGGAGCCCCCGGGTGGGCATTGAGGAGGGAATGGAGCGCCTCGCCCAGTGGATACGGGCGACCAGGCCTTTCGATCCGTGACCCTCCGGCCTCCGGGCCTAGCGGTTCGGGGGG
>CAIQSZ010000398.1 GCA_903874575.1 uncultured Elusimicrobia bacterium | reverse complement strand
GAGCGCATCACATCGACGAATAAGGGCTCGATCACCTCGATTCAAGCCGTGTACGTCCCCGCCGACGACCTCACGGACCCCGGCGTGGCTAATACTTTCACGCACTTGGACGCGACGACCGTGCTCTCGCGCCAGATCGCCGAGTTGGGCATCTTCCCGTCGGTCGACCCGCTTGAGTCCACCTCCCGCATTTTGGACCCGAACGTCGTCGGCGCCGAACACTACGACGTGGCCCGCGGCGTGCAGAAGATACTCCAGCGCTACCGCGACCTGCAGGACATCATCGCCATTCTCGGCATCGACGAGTTGTCCGAGGACGATAAGTTGGTCGTGTCCCGGGCGCGCAAAATTCAAAAATTCCTATCCCAGCCGTTCTTCGTCGCCCAGCAGTTCACCGGCCGCGACGGCAAGTACGTCAAGCTCAAGGATACGATCTCCGGCTTCAAGGCCCTGATCGAAGGCAAGTACGACGCCCTTCCCGAGCAGGCGTTCTATATGTGCGGCGGCATCGAAGATGCCGTCGCCAATGCGGAGAAGATGAAGTAGATCGGGGTCTCCTATGTCCGACAAGCGCTTGACGCTCGAACTCGTCACCCCGGAGAAGGTCGCGTGGTCCGCGGCCGCCGATTTCGTCGTCCTGCCGGGGGAGCAAGGCGAGATGGGCGTCCTGCCGGGGCATCAGTCCTTCCTCGTGCAGCTGGCTCCCGGCGAGGTCCGCATCACGGATAAAGGCGAGGTTCGGCGCTTCGCGGTCTCCGGAGGCTTTGCGGAAATCAAGGACGACGCGATTTCTTTGTTCGCCGAGACCGCCGAAATGGCGGAGTCGATCGACTCCGAGCGGGCCCGCCAGTCGCTTGAGCGCGCGAAGCTCGAGTCGACGAAGCCTGGCTTGGACGAATACCAGCTTGCTGAAATGGAAGCGGCGATCCGCCGCGCTCAGGTCCGTCTGCGCGTGTCGCGTCGGGTGAAGACCGTTCCTCCGCATCTTCCGCAATAGCGCATGGACTCCCCCGAAGATCGCGCGCTCGCAGGCGTGAGGGCCCCGACGCCTCCGCCCCTTGAGGGCAACCACAGCAAGATCATCCGCAAGGAGCCGGGTGCCTTTGAGTGGAAGGGCATTCCGCCAGAGAGCTATAAGTCGGACTCCGGCGAATATGAAGGGATCTCGCGGCGCGAATTAATCGGTAAGCGCGGCGAAACGACGCGCTTCCACGTCCGGTATTTCGAGATCCAGCCCGGCGGCCTTTCGACGCTTGAGAAGCACGAGCATGAACACGTGGTCATCCCCATGCGCGGCGTCGGCGAGGCGCAGGCGGGTTGTTATATCTGGACGGTCGGCGTCGGCGACGTCGTTTATGTCTCTCCGTCGGATCCTCACCAATTCCGTTGCCCGGAGGACTCAAAGGAGCCCTTCGGTTTCCTTTGTCTGGTGAATTCGGAGCGCGACCGCCCGGTGGCGCTCGACGGTTTCGGCGTCTGCCATATCTGCGAGTAGTGCGTTGCGCGCGCGGGTGCTCCGCACCCGTCTCGGATTTAGTAGAAAAGCGGGATGACCATCGTACTTTTGGCCGCTTTCCTCGCATCTTCCGCTCCATCCGCGGCGACTCCGGCCGCGCGCGCCGGCAATTACTGGTTCAAGACGTATTCGACCGCTCCATTTAAAGAGTTCTGGAGCGCTGAGTTGTCGGTGACCGACTTCGCCCTAAGCATGCCTAAGGTGCTGACCGCAATCGAAAGAGCCGGCGGGAAGCTCACGCAGCCGCTCCGAAATTTCGCATCGAGCAGTAAAGACGGTTTCCAGCAACTCTCGTTCGCCCTGCCGCGTGCGGGCGCCAAATCCCTGCTTAAAACCCTGCGCCGGCTTGGGGAGATGCCCGACCCCGTCGTGCGTCCCGCGTCCGCGCCGATTCCGGTCGATGAGGTCAAGGCGAAAATCGCGCTCCTCATGAAGGAAAGGTCGGAACATCCGGAGGCGCTCGCGAAGGTCCCGGCGACATCCGCCGCCGCCGAGGAGATCCTGGAGCATCTTCTCATGGTCGATTCAGTTGCCGGCCATGCTGGCGCCGAAGTGCTCTTCGACCTCCAGGTGAAGCGCAAGTGAGGTTCGCGGCCGCCGCAGCAGGAGCGTTCCTGCTGGCGTCCGGTTGCGCCGAGATCGGTCTAGAGCCCGCGGGCCTGCCCCCGCCCCTTCCTCCGCGTCCCGTTCTGCGCGCGGAACGCGCTCCATCGGCGACCTTCGGCGACGGCCTCATCGCGCATCGTCGAGTCGACGGCGTCAAGCTCGAGGTTCTTGTCGTCGGCGAGGGGCGCGCGCGAGGCAATGAACTCTCGGATATCAAGAGCCCGGAGTCGCAACTCAGGCCCCCGATCCTCGTCTTCTTGGTGCGGCATCCCAGGAACGGGGCCATCCTGTTCGGCTCCGGACTCCCTGAAGAACTCGGCGCCTCGGCCACCAGAAAACTCAAGGGCGCGGCGCTCTCGCCGTTTACCGTCGCGGCGGGCCGCGACGTCATTTCCCAGCTCGATAAGCGCGGCGTGAAGGCCGAGGATGTCCGCTGGGTGGTTCTCCCTGATCTGGCTC
>CAIQSZ010000397.1 GCA_903874575.1 uncultured Elusimicrobia bacterium | reverse complement strand
GGCCTCGGTCCTCAGCTCGGCGTCTTGTCCCGCGGCGACCTTCGCGATGTCCATCTCGTCGATGCTGACTTTGGCTCGAAACCGATCAAGCGTGCCGACGAGGAAAACTTCCTTGTCTTTTTGCGCGGACACCTCCCCCTTCAGGTAGTCCTTGATCACGACGCCGTCCATGGGCGCGTAGATCCGCGTCTTCGGCATCGCCGACTGCGCCTCCGCCAGATTCTTCCGGGCGACGTCGCGCGCCGTCCGCGCCCGCTGCAAGGAAAGCTCGGCGTCTTCGATGTTCTTCTTCGCGACGGCGCCGTAGGAGTGGAGGGTTTCCTGCGTCGCGACCTCCTTCCCCGCCCGGATGAAATCGCCGCAGGCGTCCCGATAGGCCGTTCGCGCGGCCTCCAAAGCCTTGGCGGCGTCCTCCTCGTCGAGCACGATCAAAAGCTGGCCTCGGCGCACGGCGTCGCCTTCGCCGGCCTTCTTTTCCACGACCTTCGCCGTCAACCCCGCGCGGACCATCTTGGTGTTCTTCGCCTCGAGAACGCCGAGGCAACGGATCGACAGAGTCAAGTCCGCGCGGGAGACCTTCGCGGTTCCGCCCCGCAAGGCGCGGCGCATCGGCGCCAGCGCCACGTTGAGCGCGAGGACGACGGCCGAGCTCGATAGAATCGCCGCCGCGCGCAAGTTCTTCATCGCTCCGTATCGAAATCGAGCGGACCGTTGACGCTCAAAGCCAGCTGGCCTTTCGCGGAATGGAAATCGACCAGAAGCCCGAGGTATTCCAGCTCGAGCGCGCGCATCTGGTTTTCCGCGTCGAAGACGTCGATCAGGCGGTCGATGCCGTTGGAATAGCGGTAGCGCACGGCTTTCATATTATTCATCGCCATTTCCCGGTCGGCTTCGAAACCGCGCAGCTGTTCATCGAAGTTCGAGATGTTGAGATAAGCATTTTCCACGTCGACTTGCACCTGCTGGCGGACGCGCTCGGTCTCGTGCCGCGCGTTCTCGAGGTCTTTGAGGCCCTGGTCGACCTTGGCGCGCGTCGTCCCGGAATCGAACAGAAGCCACGACGCCTGGGCTTGCGCCGACCAGTTATAGGTCCTGGCGTCGAAACTTCCGCTGGGAACGACTCGTGAATAGCCGTATGCGCCGACCAACGCTAGGTTGGGGCGAGCGCTCTCGCGAAGATCTTTCAAGGATAACTCCAGGAGCTCCTCGCTCCTCTTGGCGTTCAAATAATCCTGCCGATGGGTCAGCGCGTAATTGACCAAGTCCGCCGAGGTCCACGCGAACTTGCGGTACTCCAGCTTGCTGGTCAACTCCAAACCGATCCCGCCGGGGAGTTGAAGGAACATCCGTATATTGTTGACGGCGCGATCGAGGGCGGTCCGCGCGTTGCGGATGCGCCGCTCCTCCTGCGTGAAGCGGAGCTGCGCCCGGTTCAACTCGACCGGCGCGTACTTGCCCGCGTCCGTCAAGGCCCGGGTGATGCCGACGATCTCCTCTGCCGCCTTGAGCGTCTGGACTTCGACGTCGAGCGTCGACTGCTGCAAGAGGGTCTGATAGTAGAGGCCGCGGGCATCGATCACAATCGCCAGTCTTTCGTGTTCCAAGGACGCGATGGCCGCGTCGTAACTCAACTGGGCCCGCCGCCACGAACGCCGGTTCGGATCCCCGGTGAAAATGAACAACGGTTGGATGTAACTGGCTTGCCATGAGGGGCTGGTCTCCACCGTAGCGGGAGGGGAACCCGCCGTGTTGGTCAGCGCGCGCGACTGGGACGCGGAAGCCGCTAGCGCCCCGCCGGTCGCGAAGACCGGAAGGCTCACGCTTGCGGCGGCCTGAGTCTGCGTCCCGTAGGTCGAACTCAGGCCGTAGCTGGAAGCTGCGGCTCCGGACGTCGAAAGAATCACATCGGGAGAGGGTTGCAACAGGGCGGGAGACGTCTCCGAATAAGCGCGCAGAGCGCTTGCGCTGACCGCGACTTGAGGAAAGCGGAGGGAAAGATAGGCCGCCCGATATCCGAGACCCGCCGAATCGCGCGAGTTCCGGTAAATCCGCGCGCGCAGACTGTCGCTGAGCGCCAACTCCTCACAGCGCCGCAGGCTCAGCTTCACCGGGAGCGGCGCTCGCGGGGAGATATCCTCGGCCGCGCCGGAAGCGACCGCGCAAAGGATCAAGAGAACCCCCCGCGCCGCGCGGCGCCCTCGGAACTTTAGAATAGCAGCCCCACTCCCCAACGAAGCGCGGTCGCAAAAAGCCAACCGCCAACGCCCGTCGCCAGAGCCCTGCGCGGCGACACCTGGGCTCGGGCCAGCCGCCAGAGTAAATACGCGGCCCAGAGGTCGAATAGGTCGGCGCGAGCCAGCACAACGCCCGCCCAAGAGTTCGGAGCCACCCGGCCCGCCAAAAGAAGCGGACTCCCTGAGAAATCAGAGGCGGCGCCTCCCGTCACCAGGACATAGAGCCATGCCAAGGCGCCCGCAAGCGCCAAAGGGGAGGCCATTGCCGCGCTCCATCGCGCCGCTCCGGTCAGATCCGTCCACTCCGGGACCCCGGCGAACTTGCGTAGGCCGACGATGCCGGCGGCCCAAGCGGCGGACACCGCAAGAGCGCAGACGACGCCGAGCCCGAAGCGTCCCGTGCTGGAATAGACGCACAGACCCTCGATGAACGCCAGCAGCCACACCGGACCCAACGCCGCGACGACGGCCAGACCCGCAAGTTCCCCGGCTGATTCGCGGGGGTTTGCCAAGTGGAGC
>CAIQSZ010000396.1 GCA_903874575.1 uncultured Elusimicrobia bacterium | reverse complement strand
GGGCTTGTCGGGAGACGCACACGGAGGACTCATGGCCAGCGAAGACAGAAGCAGCGGACTTTTCTATTTCCTCGCCGGGACCGCGGTCGGCGCGGTGTTGGGAGTGCTGTTCGCGCCGCGCTCGGGTCAGGATACCCGCGAGCAGCTGGGCGACTGGCTGAAGGAGCGCAAGGACAAGGGCAACGAGCTCCTGCACAGGGTCAAGGACGAGTCCATAGGCAAGAAGGACGCTCTGGTCGCCGCCGCCAAGGCGGCCAAGGACGCGTACCGGGACACGAACGCGAAGCACGAACACGACTCCGGGCACGTCTAAACGGCGGCCGGCGCCGGACACGAGGGCTCCCCTCCGGGGGGGCCCTCAGTCTTTTATGAAACGCGGACGTCTCTTGGCCCGAAGCGCCGCCACGCCTTCCACGGCCTCCGAGCCGGCGAACACCGCGGAGAACTCCTCCAGCGACCGCTCCCACAGCGCCTCGTCGGCGGCCTGCGCGTTCAGAATACGCTTGATCTCGGCGAACGCGCGGGGAGGAGACTTCGCCAGCCGCTTGGCCGTCGTCATCGCCGCGGCGCCCAATTCCGCCGGCGGCACGACCTCGTCGACGAGCGCGGAGGACGCGGCCTGCGCGGCGCCCAGCGGCTTGCCGCGCAGCACCATCTCCTTGACCGTGCGCGGGTCCGACGACAGCTGAGATAAGCGCGCGATGAGCCCCGTGGTGGGCGAAAGCGCGGCGCGGATCTCCGAGAGCGCGACCTTCGCGCCCGGAACGATCAGCCGCCAATCGCAGGCCATCGCGACGATCCAGCCGCCCATGATGGCCGAACCCGACAGGGCGGCGACGGTGGGCTTAGGACACGAAAGCAACGCGCGGTACGCGCGGATCAGCGCCTCGAACGGCGCGCGCCGCCGCGGCTCTGGGAGGGCCGTCAGTTCCTCGAGATCCAGGCCGCTGGAGAAATAGCCGTCGACCGCGGAATCGAGCACCACCGCGCGCACGCGCGGGTCGCGGCCCGCGTCCTCTACGGCGCGGCGCAGGCCGGCCAGCGTGGCCAAGTCGAGAGCGTTGCCGGGAGGACGCGCGAAGGTCAGGACTCGGACCTCTCCTTCGTCGCGAGACCTTAAGCCGCTCACCGCCCGCTCCGGTCGAGGCGCAAGGTCGAGAGCAGGCGGTTGAACGCCGGGAGGTAGCTCTCGTAGTCGTCGGAGGAAGCGCTGTAAATGAACGCGTAGTACGCTTGGTCCGAGGTCGCCAGATAGACGGAGCGCGACTCTCCGGGCACGGCGGTCGAGCGCGCGCGGCCGTCGGCCAAAGGAACGAAGCCCGCGTCCTTGGCGTCCTGCCACTCGATGTCGCGGGCGATGGCGGCCTCCATGCTCTGAAAGGACGGCTGGCTCGGCTCGTAGCGCGAGACGGTGATGGTCACGGGCTTTCCAGCCATGTCGTTTTCCAACTTGAGGTAGAGGGTGGGAACGTCCTCTTTCCAGGCGTCGCGCATGAGGAACCGGCGCGGATATTCGAAAGAGAGCTCTCGGGGGATCACATAGCGCACGGACTCCCTTGCTTCTCGGGCGCGCGCTTTGAGATCACCGGAAGGCCGCTTCGCCGCCGCCGGGGTCGCCTCGGCTTGCCCCGCCTCGGAAGACGGCGCGTCGCCCTCGCGCAGGGGGGACAGTTCGGGGTCCGGCTGCTCCGCCGTCGCGCGCACGCAACGGTACGACTGGAGCGCGTTGCCGGTCGAAGCGACGGGCCGCGTGCCGTACGGACAGCGCGGGCGCGACGAAAATCCTTTCGGACCGGCGACCGCCTCGAAGCCCGCCTTCTTGTCTTCGTCAGCGGTCACGCACTTGAACGGCTCGTAAGGATTGCTCGTCAAGATCCGGTGAGTGCCGGACGGGCACTCCGCGGGCTCGTTGCCGGCGCGCGCCGTGACGTTCGTCAGGAGCAGAATGAACGCCGCGAGGGCGACGCTTACGGCGAGTTCCCCGCGCGGCGTCATGACGCCTGCGGGCATAGGTCTCTCAGCACAGGAGATCGGGATTGCGCACGCGCGACAATGCCACTTCCTTGGTGATCAGGTTCTTGAGATAGAGATTTTTCACCGAAGCGTCCTTGGAAATCATCCCCGCCTGCGAGCCGGCCTGAATGGCGTCGTTCAACGCCTCGATCTTATTCTCGCGGATGAGTTGGCGCGTGGCGGAAGTCGCGGTCAGTATCTCGCACGCGACGACCAGGCCCTTGCCGTCGGCGCGGGGGAGGAGCTCCTGGGATATGACGGCCTCGAGCGTCGAGGCCAGCTGCTCGCGCAGGGCGTCCTGGTCGGAGTTGGGCACCGCCGCGATGATGCGCTGGGCGGTCTTCGAGGCGTCGCGCGTGTGCAAAGTCGTGAGCACCAAGTGGCCGGTCTCGGCGGCCAGCAGGGCCGCGCGTATCGACTCGGCGTCGCGCATCTCTCCGATGCAGAGGATGTCCGGATCCTGCCGCAGAGCGTCCATGATGCCGATGTCGAAAGTCGGCGTGTCCACGCCCACCTCTCGCTGCACGAAAATCGAGCGGCACGGCTTGAACAAGGTCTCGATGGGGTCTTCGATGGTGATGACCTTGCCGGGGCGTCCGGTCTGGTTGATCGACTCCAGCATCGCGGCCATGGTCGTGCTCTTGCCCGAACCGGTGGTTCCGGTGACGAAGATGATGCCCGAGCGGCGATGCGCCAGGGTGCCGACGACGGGAGGCAAGCCCAAGGATGAAAGGGGATAGGTCTTCGTCGGGATCACGCGGATGGTCGCGCCGACGGTGCCCAAGGACATGTACATGTTGAAGCGGAAACGTCCGACATCGGCGATGGTCTGCGAGAAGTTGACGCGCATCTCCTCCTTGAAGGTCTGCTTGTGCGCGGGCTGAAGGAACGGCTCGAGGACGCGCGAGATGGCCTCGGAAGTCATCACCGGGTAAGGAAGGGCTCCGATCTCGCCCGCGATGCGCGCGATCGGAGGTATGCCGTGGATCAGGTGGAGGTCGGAGCCTCCCCGAGAAATCACGTTGCCCAGCATAGTCGCCAAATCCAAAGTGTCGGCCATATGCTCGCAAGGATAGACTTACTCGCCGCGGAAATCAAGCCCACCGCGGTAAATAATCGATAACGCGAAGCCCACCCGCCTCGCGGCCTTTGACCCGTCCCCCGTGCTTTGATAGAATGACGGGACATTCCGAGCTAGCTCAACGGTAGAGCAGGCCGCTGTTAACGGCAAGGTTCTAGGTTCGAATCCTAGGCTCGGAGCGACTCTAAGATGCAACGAAACCGCGGCGGGTTCGCTTAACCGCCGCGGTTCTTTTTTTCGTCGATGATTCGGCCGCCGTCCGCAACTGATGCTCTTCATCGAGCATCAGTTTCCACCGTGATCGCGATCCGTCGGGGCCTCGTCGCATCAAAGCATCGGAATTTGATTATCAGGAAGTCTGCCACCTTAACTGCACATATTCGACCCTTATCAAAATCGGCCTGGATATACGGGGAGACGTCAGGGGTCAGTGAAGAGGCGCTCGAGAATCAGGTGGCTCTCCTCAAAAAGCAGCACCAGGAGACGCGATGATAGACCCAAACGATGCCCCCATGACAAGCGTTAAGATCCCGCCAGGAACGGATTTAACTTGCTTGCTTGAATCGATGGCCCGGGGCGGCGCGATGGCCCATGCGAATCTCGCGCGTCTCTCATATCGAGAGTTTCAGGCGACGGCCGATCTCGATGCTAAGCGCCTTTATGCGGCAGAGATTTTCTGCAAACTCATGCAGGCTGTCGAGGACCTGGGAGCGTTTGCGCTCTTCAGTCTGTCGGGAAACCATGATGACATCGCGAGCTATTTTTCCGTAGTCACAGCGCAAATTCTTACGTTCTACGGATCATGTCAGTCGGGGCTCACCGATGCGCAGATCGACACTATCTATGGTTTGCCGGCTGTCGATGAACTGATCCGCTCGGGACATGTGGCGGTTTCACATAGGGAAAGCTGCGAAGATGTTCTCCAAAAGTTCCGCGATGTTGTGCGTCGCGAATTTCGACAGAGGGGCCTCATTTACGCAAAGTTTGATGACGTTAAGAAAAAGTGGGTCCATTCAGATCTGCTGAACATGTATTTTAAGGCGAAGCATGGTATGAGGGTCTTTCTCCCGACGCCCGAACACGCCAAAGCCATGGATATCCCTGAAAGTCACGTTGCCATCCTGATTGGCGTTCGGCCGCCCAAGAAGGAGGGAGGGAACGATATCGAGATTGGGAGTTTCCGCTTAGACGGTCTCCCGAAGCTGGTTGCGAATGTCACCGCGACTTGCACACATTTGAAAGAACTCGCCGAGGTCCGGTTGGGTATAAAGACTGATCCATTGTTTGTCTTCAAGTTGATGCGCGATGGGGCCACGGACAAGGGGACCGTGGAGGGTATTAAGCGTCCTGGTCGCAATCAGCCGTGCTTCTGCAAGAGCGGGAAAAAATTCAAGCGGTGTCATGGTCAGTAGAACATGAACAAAATTCCCCATGAGCTGATGGTCGATTGCACGAAGTGCTTGCTCATCGAGGAGGTACGGAGAGATGTTCGCAAGATGGACGAGGGCTCTGACCCGAAATCGGAGTTCGGTCGCCTATAAAATATCCGACTGTTAACGCGAGGGGCAAACCGCCCTTCTTACATAAGCGTAATGTTTTTACCCGCCAAGCACAG
>CAIQSZ010000395.1 GCA_903874575.1 uncultured Elusimicrobia bacterium | reverse complement strand
TCGCCGCCGCCGCGGCGGCGGCCGCGACGGGCGCGTGCATATTCCTCGATCCTCGCTTGGCGACGACGAATCTCGCCATGGTCTATCTCCTCGGCGCGGCGGCCGTCGCCGCGCGCGGCCGGCGAGGGCGTAATGCGAGAGACCGCTCAACGAGGTCAACGCAGGCGCGATTCGACCTCCCGCAGGCGCTCCCGAACGTCCTCGCCGGTCTTAAGCGCCGCGAGCTCCCGGACGATCGTCTCGTCGCCGAAAACGCGGGCGATCCGTTGCAGGAACTTCATGTGCACGGAGCGTCCGGTCGACGGGGACAGGAACAGCAGGACCAGGCGCGCCCGCCGACCGTCGCGCGGGGAGACGACCCCGTCGGGAAACAGGCCCAGCGCCGCCTGAACGCCGACGATTCCCTCGATCCCCGCCGCGTGCGGGATCATGATGCCGGTATCGAGAAAAGTGCTGTCGAGGCGCTCGCGCTGGAGGACCGTCTCGAGGAGCTCGCGGCGGCGCGCGCGTATGCCGGAGTCTAGATCGGCGAGGCGGTCGACGAGCAGGGCGATCGCGGACTCGACGCTCGCCGGGGCGCGGACGTCGACGAGAATGCGTTCGGGCGTCAGGTAGTCGGCAAGCTGAAGCGCGTCCGAGGCCGAGCGTTTTCCCGGCCGGAGCTCCTCGGACTCGTGCGCGATCGGAAGGACGTGCAGGGCCAGATGCGGAGCCTTGCTCAAAATCTGCTGGGCGATCGAGCCTCGCCATAGGCGCTCCCATCGGCTCCGCGCGGAAGTGCCGATGATGATCTCGGTCGCGCCCTCCTGGAAGGCGAACTCGATGAGCGCGTCGGCCACGCGCCGACCGCGCAGTTCGACGACGTGTCCGCCGAGCTCGCGCGCGAAGCGCGCGTTCTCCCGCAAGTTGCGCTCGTGGTCGGGGTCTGCGACCCGCGCGTCCTCAGCCGCGACCGAAACCGCGAACCACTTCGCGTCGCGCCGCCCGGCGAGGCGCGCGCTGATGCGCAGGAGCTTTTTGGCCTCGGGATTGGAACTCAGGGCGACGACGATCTTCGCCGTGGAGCCGAGTCCCGCGCGCGTGTCGCGCTCGCGGTCCTCCTTGCCCTTCTGCTCGACGTCGTCGGCCAGCTCGCGCAGCGCGAGTTCGCGCAGGGTGCTCAGATTGCCGCGCGTGAAGAAGCGCTCCAGCGCCCGGTCGATCTTATCGAGGGAATAGATTTTACCGTCCTTCAAGCGGCTGAGAAGCTCCTCGACGCTCACGTCGACGATGACCATCTCCTTGGCCAGCCTGAAGAAAGCGTCGGGCACGCGCTCCTGGACCAGGATACCGGACGCCTTTTCGACGACGTCGCCGACGCTTTCTATATGCTGGACGTTGACCGTCGAAAACACCGCGATGCCCGCGGTCAGCAGGTTCTCGATATCCTGCCAGCGCTTAGAGTTCTTGGAACCCGGAGCGTTGGTGTGCGCAAGTTCGTCGACCAGCACGACCTGCGGTTTGCGCGCGAGTACGGCGTCGAGATCCATCTCCTCCAGCACGACGCCCCTGTACTCGATCTTTCGGCGGGGGACCTCCTTCAGCGCGCCGATCTGAGCGCTCGTCTCCGGCCGGCGGTGCGGCTCGATATAGCCGATCACGACGTCCACGCCGCGAGACAAGAGAAGGTTCCCGTCCTGGAGCATGCGATAGGTCTTTCCGACGCCCGCGGCCGCGCCCAAGTACACGCGCAGG
>CAIQSZ010000394.1 GCA_903874575.1 uncultured Elusimicrobia bacterium | reverse complement strand
CGGCCTGGAGCGGATGGAGCGTGAAAGCGGCGGCGCCCAGCGCCGCGGCCCAGTCCGCCCGCGCGCCGTCGCCTTCGCCCGGAGGGGAGCGCCCGGCTTGTGGAGCGCGCAGGAGGGTTCTCAGCAGGGCGAAAGCGCACAGGGCGGCCGCGCCCTGGCACGCCAGGTTGAGCGCGTGGAACAGCGGCGCGGACAGCGGCGCCGAGGCGCCCGCGCGCCAGCGCGACAGCCGCGCGGCCGCGGTCCAGACGGAGTAGGTCAACGGGATGTAGAGCTTGAGGTAGGGCGCCTTCCAGAAGACGGCCAGGCTGTGCCGCGTCGCGGGATTAAGGAGAGGGTTCTGCGTGACGTTGATGTCGTCGTCCCAGGCGACGAAATCGCCGCGCAGGACGGGCCCGTAGACCAGTGCGACCGCCGCCAGCAGGAGCCCGCAGATCAGGAGCGGCCTCAGCCGGCGGGCTACCATGCGGCGGGCTTATAGTCCTTGAAGAACTTGCCGTAGGCGTGCGCTCCGGTGTTCAGGCCGACGAACAGCGGATCGAGGATGCGCGCCGCGCCGTCGACGACGTCCAGCGGCGGCTGAAAGTCGTGCACGGCCTGCTTGCGCAGGGAGTGGACCAGCGGGTCCTCGTCGGTGACCCAGCCGGTGTCCACGGCGTTCATCCACAGGCCGCTCTTCGCGTAGTCCGGCGCGGAGGTCAGCGTCATCATGTTGAGCGCGGACTTGGCCATGTTCGTGTGCGGGTGCTTGTCGGTCTTGGTGCCGCGCGAGAAGATGCCTTCCATGGCGGTCACGTTGACGACGTGGACTTCATTCGTGCCCGCGCGGAGCATCAGCGGCTTCAGCTTCGAGGCCAGCACGAAGGGCGCGACGGCGTTGATCAAGGTGACTTCCAAAAGCTCGGCCGTCGGCACGTCTGCCAAGGTCATGCGCCAGGTGTTCGTCGCGCGCAGGTCGACCTGCTGGAGGTCGGCGTCGAGCCGCCCCTCGGGGAACAGCTCGCGTCCGGAGATCTTGTCGTCGTAGGTCATGCGCACCTGCGACAGCTTGGCGGACTCGCGGATGCCTACGCCCAGCGCCGTCCCGTCCCAGGAGGTCAGCGCGCGCTGGTCGGCCTCGGCGCCGTGCTCCTGATGATCGAGCGCGGAGCGCACTTCGTAGTGTCCCGCCAGCGCCGATTTTTCCGCGTCGGACAGCCCCCCCCACGGCAGGGCCTCGCGCTCGAGCAGGTGCGCGTAGAAGCCCACGGGCCGCCGCACGGTCTGCGCGGCGTTGTTGATCAGCGCGTCCAGGCGCGTCTCGGTCGCGCACAGGTAGCGCGCGAAGATCTCCACCGAGGGCGAGTGCCGCAGGTCCAGGCCGTGCACGCGCAGGCGCGCCCCCCAGTCCTTAAAGCCGGGCTCGGCGGCGAAGCGCGCCGCCGCGTCGTGCGGAAAGCGCGTGGACACGATGGTCCGCGCTCCCGCGCGCAGCAGCTTCAGCGCCGCCTGGTAGCCGATCTTCAGCCGCGCGCCCGTGATGTACGCGGTGCGCCCCGTCATGTCGGCGGTCTGGAAGCGCTTGGCGTAGTTGAACTCCGCGCACGCCGGGCACATGTCGTCGTAGAAGTGGTGCAGGCGCGTATAGGCGGCCTTGCAGACGCAGCAGGCCTGCGGCTTCGACAGCTCGCGCGCCGGGGCGTCGGGCGCGGGCAGGGACGGCAAGGGCGCGGTGAACACCGGCGCGGCGCGCGCGGCGCGGATGCCGGT
>CAIQSZ010000393.1 GCA_903874575.1 uncultured Elusimicrobia bacterium | reverse complement strand
CGCCGAGGTGGTCGCCGCCCTCGCCTGCGTGGACGCCGTCGTCGGCTTCTCGCAGGATACGCCCGAAGTCTTAATGTCGAAGCTCCGCCCCGACGTCCAGGTCAAGGGCGGCGACTACAAGCCGTCCGACCTGCCCGAAGCCAAGCACGCCGGCCGCGTCGTGATCGTCCCGCTCAAGAAAGGCTACTCGACGACCGGCCTCATCAAGCGCCTGCAAGGCAAGCACTGACCGGAGGATCACCATGGCCGCCAAGACCCGCAAGACCCCTTCCCTCAAAAAACCCGCCACCGGCACCTACCGCTACGACCGCAAGCGCGGCGAGGTCGTCCTCGTCAGCGCCGGCGTGCCGAAGGTCGCCTCGAAGTCCAAGTCCGCGTCCCCCTCCGCGCCGCCTTGCGGCGGAGGCGGCTGCGACCGCGGGCGCTGTCCCCGTTAGCCGGCGGGTTGAGCCGCCGTCGTCCCCAACGACTTCGCTTGGTCGATGGCTTCACGCACCTTATCCAGATTGCGCGACTTCGGGTGCTTGGCCTTGAACTCCTCGAACGCTTTCGCGCCCTCGGCGGCCTTACCCTGGAGGACTAAGTCGACGGCGGCGGCGAACTCGGCGTCCTCGGCGGCAACGGACTTCTCCTTCTTGGCGCGCAGGTCGCCCTTGAACACCGGCTCGTTCGGATCGGCGAGCGCGGACTTCTGATCGGCTCCGCGCACGGCCGCGACGGCGCCGACCTTGCCCTTCTTGCGCTGGCCCTGGACGGCCGACGACGAGAGGGACTCCTTCAGGTGCCTGAAAAAAGTCAACGCCGACTGCCTGGCCGTCGGGGCGGAACCGGGCTCCTCGGCGCGCGCGGGCGCGACCGCCAGGAGAACGACGAACGCCGCGACGATGAGCCTCGAATCCATGTCCATGCCTCCCTAGAGTCCGTTGATAAGGCCGTCGACGTACGGCTTGTATGCCGGCGCCAGGGAGACGGCTTTCGCGCCGTACTCCCTCGCCTTGCCCGCCTTCTTGAGCTTCGCGGCCGTCTTCGCCAGATTGAGCCAGAGATCGCCGTCGGCGCCGTCGATTTCCGCGGCCGCGAGAAACTTTCGTTCCGCGCCGGCGTAGTCTCCCGCGACGAACGCCATGCCGCCGAGGTCGTTGAGCGCCGCGACGTTCTTCGGATTCTTTTCCAGCACTTCGGCGAATAGAGCCGACGCCCGATCGGCGGCCCCGTACTGAAACTCGACGATCCCGAGCTGGACCTTGAGGTCCGCGTCATCGATGTTTTTCTTGAGTTTCTCGGACAGCGCTTTACGCAGGAAATCATAGCGCGCCTTGGCGAGCGAGCCGACCTGATCGTTGTAGCGCTTCTCGAGCGGGACGGGGTCCGGCATGGTCGGAGAGAAGTCGCTGGGCGGCATCGAGACCGCCTCATATTCCTCGAACGCTTTGTCGAGGTCGATGATCTTCACGCGCCCCTTCTCCGCCTCGGTCTTGTAGGCGTAGGCGGCCTTCGCGACGGCCTCGTCGAAGGCCTTGCCGACGTAGGTGACCTCCACGGGCGCCCACATCGTGCCGTCGTATTCGACGAGCAGGTCCGGGGACATGCCGGCTTCGGCCGCGTCCTCGGCCTCCGTGTCCAACATCAGCGTGATGTGGCCGGGATAGTCGAGCAGGGCGACGCGAACTTCGCTGTCCTCCAGCAAGGCCGCGTACAGCGAAGTCAGGTCGGAGCATTGGCCGGTCTTGCGCTTCAGGGTCTCGCGCGGGTATTGCGTGTAGTCGACCGGGAAATTCGGATCGTCGTGGGCCGTTTCGAACGGATTTGCGGGGTTGGCCGCGAACCTGACCCCGTACTCGGCCAGCACGTTCCATATCTTCATGGCCTTGACCACGTTCGGATTCAGCGCCTGCGCCTTCCGATTCTTGAATTCGGCGGTCACCGCGGCCTTGAAGTCCTTCACCGGCCCGTCCTTGGCGGTCACGAAATTCGCGATCTTGCGCGCGTCGTCCCACGTGATCGCATTGCGCGAGTAGAGGCGCAAGGGCTTGGTCAGGGACGACGTCTTCGCCTCGCCGCTCTCGTAGTAGTTGAGCGAAAACTCGGCCTGGACCGGGGTGTCTTCGGCGACCTCGAGGACTTTATTGTTCAGGGTCGCGATCAGCGGGATTTCAACGGTTTGCTTCGGCTCCAGCCTTGGGATCTCCGTATCGAAGCCGAAATCCATGAAATGCTTGAGCTTAAACGTCACCTTCACCTTCAGGAACGGCACGTTCACGTTGTTGGTCACCATGACCTTGCCGATCGGATGCTTGAGGTACCATTTGTAGTTCGCCGCGAAGATGTTTCCCAGCGTCGCCGAGGAGATCTCGATGGGCGCCCGATTCGACGGCGCCGCGACGAAAGTCTCGAACGACGGGCTCCACGGGCCGACGTCCTTGGTCCGGGAAACGGCCGCGACGCGGTACCAGTACTTCTCGGCCGCGGTCACCTCGGAGTCTTGGAACTTCTCATCTTTCGGAGTTCCGACCGCCACGAACGGTCCCGACGCCCGGCTGGAGCGGAACACCTGATAGCCGGCCCGCCAGGGGTCGGCGACCGCCGGCCACGCCAGGGAAACGACGCCTTCCTTTGTCGCGGTCGACAGCGAGACCGGGGCGGCCGGCAGGGCGTGAAGGTCGAACGACAGGATTTTGCCCTTGCCCCCGTCGGCGACGACGAGGCGGTCGCCCTGCACCGCGACGGCGGTCGGCGCGGCCAATTCGCGCTCGGCGCGCCCGCCCGCGAAGAGATCGGTCAACCACTTGCCGTCGCGGGCGTGGACGCTGACGCGCTTGAGCTCGGAGTCCAGCGTATAGAGATAGCCGCGCCCGTCGAAGGCGATGGAGGACGGCGCCTGGAACTGCCCCGGCCCGTCGCCCTCCTCGCCCCACGCGGCGAGGAACGCGCCCGAGGGCTCGCACTTGAACACTTTCTTCAAGGTCTTGTCGACGAAATAGAGAAAGCCCGACTTGTCCCAGGCCAGCGCGACGGGCTCCTGGAGTTCGTACGCGCCCACCTTGGGGCCGATGCTGAACACGAACATGCCCTCCGGGCTGAACGCGTCGATGCGCCGGTTGCCGGTGTCGGCGACGTAGACGGTCCCGTCGTCGTTGACGGCGACGCCGTTCGGCCGGATCATGCGGCCTTCTTTCTTCTTGCTGTCGAAGAACCCGCTCGACTCGCCGATGTTGGCCTTCCACCGGCCGTCCAGGGAAAAGCGCTGGAGGCGGTTGCCCTGAGAGTCGGAGGCGAACATCCCCAGCTTCTCGCTGACCGCCAAGCCGCCGCAGGCGCGCGTGACGTCGGCGCCCTTGCCTTTCGCCGCTCCGAAACGGGACTTCACCGCGCCGTCGTCGCCGAGCACGGCGAACGGCCCGCCCTCCGGCACGCAGGCATACATCGCGTCGCCGTACGCGGCCAGCGCGGTCGCGGTCGCCGGCCAGTCGCGCGACGGGCCGGCCACGGAGAGCTTCGCGGCGGCGTTGACCGGCAGCGACGAGGTCTTGAGTTTATTGGAAATTTCGACGCGTTGCACGCGCGAGTTCCCGGTGTCGAGCACCAGGAGCAAGCCCTCGGGCGAGATCGCGATACCCTGCGCTTTCTTCATCTGGCCCACGCCGCCGCCGTAGGAGCCGAACTTGCCGATGGAACGGCCGTCCGGGGAAACCTCGATGACCTTCCCGTTGCGGCCGTCGAGGACGTAGAGGAAACCGTACGCGTCCACGGAAAAGTCGTTTCCGTCGATTTCGAACTCGCGCAGGAAGCGAGCCGATGGGTCGAACTTCTGGACGCGGCCGTTGCCGCGGTCGAGGACGTAAACTTGGTCGGACGGGTCCACCGCCACGCGCGTCGGGGCGCGCAACTGGCCGGGAAGCTTCCCGGACGCGCCGATGCGATAAAGGAGGATGCCTTCCTCGGTGAAGACCTGCACGCGGTCGTTTCCGGTGTCGCAGACGTAGATCCGGCCGTCGGCGCCCAGCGCGATCGACTGCGGCGAGTTCAGGCGGCCCGGCTCGGAGCCTTTCGCGCCGAAGGCGTAGACGAAGGCCCCGTCGCGGTCGAAGATTTGGACGCGGTGGTTGCCGGTGTCGGCGACGAAGACCTTGCCCGACGGGCCGACGGCCACGCCGCGCGGGCCGCGAAACGCGCCGGGCCGGGCTCCCTCGGAGCCGACGCTCTTGAGAAAGCGGCCCGCCTCATCGTAGATGAGGAGCGCGCTTTTCTTGGAGTCCAGCACGTACAGGCGGTCGCCGGCCGACGCGGCCGCGACGGGCCGAGAGAGTTCGGGGCCTTTCACCGGCTCCAGGAACTTGATGAGATCGTACGCGCCCGCGGACGGCGCCAGCGCGAGCAGGACGACGGCGAGAGCGGGAAGTTTCATGCTTTGACGGCCTCCTTGATGAGCTTGTTGACGAGGGCGGGGTTCGCCTTGCCCTTGGAAAGCTTCATGACGGCGCCGACGATGGCGCCGATCGCGGCGTCCTTGCCGCCGCGCAGGTCGGCGGCCGCCTTCGCGTTGGCCGCCAGGGCCTGTGTTACCCACTCCAGGACCTGCTTATCGTCGGAGACCTGGGACAGCCCCAAATCCGAGACGAGCGTCCGGGGGTCCTTGCCCGTTTCCCACATCCTCGCGAACACGTCCTTGGCGCCCTTGCTGGAAAGCGTGCCGTCGGCGACCAGGCCGGCAAGGCGCCCGAGGTGGGCGGGCGGGAAGGGCGCCGCGTCGGCGCCCTTGCCCTCGGCGTTGAGGCGCGCGAGCAGTTCGGTCGCGAGAAGGTTGGCGACGGTCTTGGCGGCTTTCGGAGCCTCGAGGACCGCGCGCTCGAAAAACGCGGCGAGGGCGCGGTCGCCGGTGAGGACTTCGGCGTCGTATTCGCTCAGGCCCAGCTCCGAGGTGAAGCGCGCGCGCATGGCCGACGGGAGTTCCGGCATGGAGGCCTTCAGCGCGGCCACGCGCTCGGGAGCGGCCGTCAGCGGCACGAGGTCGGGATCCGGGAAGTAACGATAGTCGTGCGCGTCCTCCTTCGAGCGCATGGACACGGTCGCCTGCTTCTCCGCGTTCCATAGGCGCGTCTCCTGCACGACGCGGCCGCCCGATTCCACGAGCTCGACCTGGCGACGGAACTCATGGTCGATGGCGTCCTTTACGTTCTTGAAGGAGTTGAGGTTCTTGATCTCGGCGCGCGTGCCGAGCTTTTCCTGTCCGAGGGGCCGCACGGAAACGTTCGCGTCGCAACGCATCTCGCCCTTCTCCATGTCGCAACGCGAGGCGCCGACGAACTGGATGACTTCCTTGAGCGAGGTCAGATAGGCGTAAGCTTCCTCCGAGGTCCGGATATCGGGCTCGGAGACGATCTCGATGAGCGGGATGCCCGCGCGGTTGAGGTCGACCAAAGACCCGTCGATCTTGAGCGCGCCCATCTCGTGCAGGAGTTTGCCG
This sequence comes from uncultured Elusimicrobia bacterium, assembly GCA_903874575.1. Lineage (GTDB taxonomy): Bacteria > Elusimicrobiota > Elusimicrobia > UBA1565 > UBA9628 > GWA2-66-18. The sequence goes on along the minus strand of CAIQSZ010000393.1, from coordinate 4,181 downwards.
GCGTCCTCCTCCATATGAATGCGCGTGAGGCGCACCGTCTTGGGCGCCGCGCCTTTGGGACGGATCAGGAGCTTGCCGTGCTCGGAAAACGGCTGGTCGTACTGCGATATCTGATAGGCCTTCGGCAAATCGGGATAAAAATAATTCTTGCGCGCGAAGATGGAGCGGGCGTTGAGGCGGCATTCCAGCGCCAGCGCCGCCCGATAAGCCAGTTCGACGGCCTGCGCGTTGAGCACGGGCAGCACTCCGGGCTGGGCGGTGCACACGGGACAGATGCGGCTGTTCGGCGCCTCGCCGAAGCCGTCGGTCGCGCAGGCGCAGAACAGCTTCGACCTGGTCGCCAGCTGGCAGTGCACTTCGAGTCCGACGATGAGTTCATACTGTTTCATAAATTATTCGCCGTCGTCACTGCAGCGCCGGAAACGGGCGCGCGGCTTCGAAGACGCGCGCGGCCGCGAGCAGGCGCGCGTCGCCGAACTGGTCGGCCACCAACTGGACGCCGAGCGGCAGGCCCTTGGCCGACAGTCCGCACGGGATCGACAGGCTGACGTTGCCGGCCATGTTCGACGGGATGGTGAACACGTCGGACAGGTACATCGCGACCGGATCGTCGGTTTTCTCGCCGAAGCGGAACGGAGGCGTCGGCGTCGTCGGACAGGCGATCAGGTCCACCTCGGCGAACGCTTTCTGAAAATCCCGCGCCATCAAAGTGCGCACGCGCTGGGCCTTCGCGTAGTACGCGTCGTAATAGCCCGACGAGAGAGCGTAGGTTCCCAGCATGATGCGGCGCTTGACCTCGGCGCCGAAGCCCGAGCCGCGCGTGAACTCGTACACTTCCTCCAAGCTCGACGCCGAGCGGTCGACGAAGCCGTAGCGAATGCCGTCGAAACGAGCCAGGTTCGACGACGCCTCGCAGGGCGCCACGATGTAGTAGCTCGCGATGGCGTACTTCGTGTGCGGCAGGGAAATGTCCTTGACCGTCGCGCCCAGGGACTCCAGCATCTCGACGGCGGCGCGCACGGCCCTCTCGACCTCGGGATCCAGGCCCGCGATGAAATATTCCAACGGCAGGCCGATGCGCAGTCCCTTCAGGTCTTTCGGAGGCGCGGCGACGTCCGGCGCCGGGCGCGCGGCCGACGTCGTGTCGAGCGGGTCGTGCCCGCCGATGACCGACAAGGTCAGCGCGGCGTCCTCGACGGTGCGCGTGAAAGGGCCGATTTGATCCAGCGACGACGCGAACGCGACCAGGCCGTAGCGCGAGACCGTGCCGTAAGTCGGCTTCAACCCGACGACGCCGCAGAACGCGGCGGGCTGCCGGATGGAGCCGCCCGTATCGCTGCCGAGCGCGACCGCGCAAAAGCGCGCGGCGACCGCCGCGGCCGAACCGCCCGACGAGCCCCCGGGCACGCGGGACGAATCCCACGGGTTCGTGGTCTTTTGAAACGCGGAGTTCTCGGTCGAGGAGCCCATCGCGAACTCGTCGAGGTTGGTCTTGCCGACGAAGACGGCGTCGGCGGCCTTGAGCCGCGCGACCGCGGTGGAATCGTAGGCGGCGATGTGGCCCTTCAGGATCTTCGACGCGCAGGTCGTCTCCACGCCGGCCAGCTGAAGGTTGTCCTTGAGCGCGACCGGCACGCCGGCCAGCGCGCCCAAGGGCTTGCCGGCCTTGCGCTTCTCGTCGACGGCGCGCGCCTGGGCGAGCGCCGCGTCTTTGGTGACCGCCAGGAACGCCCTCACCGTCGGTTCGAGGCGCTCGATGCGGTCGAAGGCCGCCTTCGCGGCGGCCTCGGCGGATATTTCGCCCTTCTTCACCGCGTCGGCGACGCGCGCGGCGGACAGCGTGGTCAGGTCTTGGCTCATTGGATGAACTGGGACTCCTCGGCCCCGGCGTTGCGCTCCGGCGGCGCGGCCTGGCCCTTCTTGCGCGGCAACGGCTTCTCCTGGAACTCGGGTTCGGACTCCGCGGGGGCGGGCTCCGCGGCCGGAGCGGGCGCGCCCAGCGCGTCGATGGCGGCCTGGATCTTATCGCGGCGAGACGGATCCAGCTCCAGCGCCTTGCGCAGATCGGCCAGCGCGCCCGGGTTTTCGCCCAGCGCGGCGCGGGCCTGGCCGCGGTTGACGTACGCCAAGCCCTTGCGCGGATCGACGGAAATCACCTTCGTGAGGTCGGCGACGGCGCCTCGATAATCTCCGAGCAGGTAGCGCACGTTGCCGCGCAGGTAGGCGGCGTCCTCATGGTCCGGGTTGACGTCCAGGAAGCCGGACAACTCGGCCTCGGAGCCGCGATAGTCCTTCAGCTCGCGCAGGGACTTGCCGCGGTAAAGCCGGGCCCAGGCAAACTTGGGATTGACGGAGAGCACGGCGGCGTAATCCTCGGCCGCGCCCCGAAAATCGCGCAGGCGGTCCTTGACCGAGCCGCGCATCAAGAGTCCGGCCGCGGATCGAGGATCGAGACCGACGGCTCGGTCCAGGGGTCCCAGCGCTTCCTTGAGCTTCCCCTGCGCGGAGAGCGCGGAACCCTCGCCTAGAGCGGCGTCGGCGGAGCCGGCGTCCGCTACGGACGCGGACCGGAAGTCGGCGAGCGCGCCCGCGTAATCCTTCAACGTGAGGCGCGCCTTGCCGCGCGCGCCGTAGGAGACCGCGTCGTCGGGGCTGAGTTTCGCCGCCGACTCCGCGTCCGCGAGCGCGCCGGCGCGCTCGCCCAAAGTGGAACGGCACGCGCTGCGGTGCCCTGCGGCGGTTTTCCAGGCCGGATAGGCCTCGAGCGCGGCGTCGAAGCGGTCCAGCGCGCCCAACAAATCAAGGCGATGGTAGAGGCGGATGGCCGATGCGAGTTCCTTCCGGGCCTTCGCGTCCGGCGCCGAGGCCTTCTTTGCGGGGCGAGAGGCGGCGACGGCCGGGACGGCGAGAGCTCCGGCGAGGACGGCGGCGAAGGCGGGTCTCATGCGATGATTTTGCGGACCTTGAAGTAGGGGCCGTCGCGGTCGGGAGCGTTGTCGAGGAGGCGCTCGCGGCCCTCGAAGGCGCGCGGCTCGTCGCGGCGCATGACGTCGGACACGCCCAGCACCGAGGCGGTGGGCGGCACGTTCCCGGTCTCCAGCGCGCCCAGTTCGGCCATGGCGTCCAGAATCTTCGTCAACTGGCCGCCGTAGCGCGCGACCTCGTCGTCGCTCAAGCGCAGGCGCGCCAGCTTGGCGATCTTGCGGACTTCGTCGTCGGAAATGCTCATGCGGGCTCCAGGGGCGCGTAGCGCGTCAGCAGCTTGGCCACGCGTCCGTCGTCGAAACGGACCGTCACCTTCATCGTCTCGCCGGCGCCGGACACGTCGGCCACGACGCCGCGGCCGAAGGTGGGGTGCCTGACGAGTTGGCCCGTCTTGAAGCCCTTGACCGACGCGCGGACCGCCGGAACGGAAGCGGGGACCGCAGCCTGCCGGGGCCCGGCCGGCGCGAGTCGCGCGGGGGACGGGCGCGAGTCGCGCTGGGCGGAGCCGAACAGCTTGGCCTCGATGATGAAGCGGGAAGGGAGATTGGCGTAAACCTGGCCGAACAGGCGGCGCGTGGCGGCGTAGGTCATGTACAGGCGCTCGCGGGCGCGGGTGATGCCGACGTAGCAGAGGCGGCGCTCTTCCTCCAGGTCGTCGGGAGTCGCGTTGCCGCCGCCGATGGGAAACAGGCCTTCCTCCAGGCCGGTCAGGAACACGACGGGATACTCCAGGCCCTTCGCGAGATGAATGGTCATCAGAGTCGCCGCGGGGGCGTCCGCGTCGTAGTTGTCCAGATCGGTCTGCAAGGTGATGTCTTCCAGGTAGCGGCCGAGTTCGCTGGGACGCCCCTCCATTTTCACGCGCTCGTCGTACTCCTTGACGGCGTTGAGCAGCTCTTGGAGGTTGGCCAAACGTCCCGCGGCCTCCGGGTCGGTGTCCACCTCGGACTCGATCCATGCCCAGTAGCCGGAGACTTCCAGAATGAGCGCCATCGCGCCGCCGGCGGGCATGGTCGCCGCGGTCTCGGTCAGACGCATGAAAGTCTTCGTCATCTCCTCGATGGCGGAGCGCGCTTTGGGGGTCAGACCTTCGATCCGGCCGTGGGCGAGGAACGCGTCCCACAGGGTGAGGCCGTGCAGGGCGGCGTAGCGCTCGTCGGCGGGGTGGACGGCCACGGCGCTGTCGCCGAGCATCG
>CAIQSZ010000392.1 GCA_903874575.1 uncultured Elusimicrobia bacterium | reverse complement strand
CTCGTGGGCCGCGGCCGCGACTTTCGCCGCGGCCCCGGACTTCGCTAGCGGCAACGCGCAAGGCCTTCCGTGGGGGCATGTCTTTTACGACGGATTGTTGACGGGGCGTAAGAGCGAGGAGGTCCTTTCTTCGGCGGCGCTGTGGCTGGCTCTGGCGCTGGAGGCGTTGGATCGAAGATGGCCCGGGGATTTCCCGGGAGCGGCGGAGATGCGCGACGCCGTGCAGATTTCGAGAGGTCAATGAGATGATGAACGAAGAGAACGCGGGCGGACAGGGCGGGCATGCGGGGCAGGGCCCTCAAGGCGGCGGACAGAATCAGGGCCACCATCAAGGAGGCGGCGGACGTCGTCGTCGGCGTCGGCACCGCGGCGGCGGGGGCGGACAGCACCAGCGCCAGGGGGGCGGCCAACATGGGAACCAGCACGGCGGCTACAACCGCAACAGTAGCCAGGGCCAGCGCCAGCCGCAGGTCCCTCATGCGCCCCAGCGCAGCGAGGTCGAGACGACCTTCGCGGCGATGACGCCGGTCGATCCCTACCAGTGGTTGCAGATGGAAAAGGGCTCGACTGATCCGTCGATGCGCGCTCTCGATTTGCTCGCGCCCATAGGCAAGGGCACCCGCGGTCTCATCGTCGCGCCCCCGAAGGCGGGCAAGACGACCTTCCTCAAGCAGATCTCGAATGCGGTCCACGCCGTCGATCCGAAGGTCCGGCAGTATTGTTTGCTCGTCGACGAGCGCCCCGAGGAGGTCACGGACTTTAAGCGTTCGGTGCCCGCCGAGGTCTGGGCGTCGTCGTCGGACCAGAGTTACCAGCAGCATAAGAAGATCGCCGAGGATCTTATGCGCGCGGCGTTGGAAAAGGTCGTGGCGGGCGAGGATGTGTTCATTCTGCTCGATTCCCTGACCCGTCTGGCGCGCGTGTACAACCAGTTCGCCACCGGCAACCGCACCATGTCCGGCGGCCTGGATTCGCGCGCGATGGAGACGCCGCGGCGCTTCTTCGGCGCGGCGCGCAAGATCGAGGGCGGCGGTTCGTTGACGATCTTGGCGACCATCCTCGTCGACACCGGCTCGAAGATGGACGACATCATCTTCCAAGAGTTCAAGGGCACCGGGAACATGGAACTCGTGCTCTACCGGCAGGCGGCCGAGATGCGCATCTTCCCGGCGCTGAAGGTCCGCGACAGCGGCACCCGCAAGGAAGAGAAGCTGTTCACGAAGGATTATCTCGAGGGCGTCTACAAGCTTCGCCGTCATCTGGCGGGGCTGGGCGATCTGGAGGCCATCCGCGCGCTGACGGAACTGATGCGTACGCATAAAACCAACGAGAAGTTGATGTCCGCCCTAAGGTGAGGCCATCATGAAGAAAACCCAGATCATCACGGCGAAGGCGCCGGCCGCCGTCGGACCCTACTCCCAGGCGATAGCGGCCGGCGAGTTCGTATTCGCCTCCGGCCAGATACCTCTCGGCGCGGACGGCGTCCTTATCGCGGGCGGAGTCTCGGAGCAGACCGATCAGTGCCTCAAAAACGCGGCCGAGGTCCTGCAGGCGGCGGGCCTGAATCTAAGGGACGCCGTGAAGACGACCGTGTTCATGACCGATCTGGGCCAGTTCGCGGCGATGAACGAGGCGTATGGGAAGCACTTCAAGGCCCCGTATCCCGCCCGCTCCACGGTGCAGGTCGTCGCCCTGCCCAAGGGCGCTTGCGTCGAAGTCGAGGTCGTGGCGCTGAGACCGTAGGGTGCGGTTCCGACCTGGTGGCCTATAGAAAAGGGATTCAGACCTTCTTCACGAAGCAGGCCTTCAGCGCGACGGCGATTCCATCCATCTTGCAGTCGATCTCGTGATCGCCTTCCACCAGGCGGATGGGCTTAGACTTCGTTCCGCCTTTGAGTACCTGAGACGAGCCTTTCAGCGGCAGGTCTTTGATCAGTCGCACCATGTCGCCGTCCGCCAGGACGTTGCCGTGGGCGTCCTTGACGACGCGCGGGGCTTCGGGGGCCTCCGGCGCGTCCGTGCGCTCCCACTCATGGCCGCAGGTCGCGCATTCCCATCGCGCGGGGAATTCCAAAATTTCGTTCATCTCGCACATCGGGCAGGGCGGTTTGATCATAAGCGCGTGATTGTAGCTCTTTGACCGGCGAGTCGGAATGCTAGAATAAAAATCATGGCGAAAAAACCCGTCAAGGGCACGAAGCCCGGCGCCACCCACGTCACCGGCCCCGGGGGCTTGAGCGCCCGCGAGTTCGCGCGTTGGTACCGCGGCCGCGCGCTCGAGCAGTGGCGCTTGCTGGACCTGGACGCGTTGGCGCGCGTCGCCGCGGTCGTCGAGGCTGCCCAGGCCCGCGGCCGCTTCATCTGGGTGTGCGGCAACGGCGGCTCGGCGGCCAGCGCCGCCCACGTCGGTTGCGACTTCGGCAAGACCGCGTCCCGTCGCGGCGCCAAGCCGCTGAAAGCCGTTTCCCTCTCCGATAACGCCGCCTTCATGACCGCGATCTCCAATGACCTTTCATTCGACGAGGTATTCTCCCGCCAGTTGGAGAACGTGGCCGCCGAGGGCGACGTCGTGATCGTCATCAGCGGCTCGGGCAATTCGCCGAACCTGGTCAAGGCCGCCGTCCTGTCGCGCGCGCGCGGCGCCACAGTCGTGGGCTTGCTCGGTTTCGACGGCGGCAAGCTGAAGTCTTTGTGCGACGAGTCTTTGCTGATCCCTTCCGACCAGTACGGCGTGATCGAGGACCTGCACATGTCCGTCGCGCACATCCTGACTTTCTACCTGAAGCAGAAGAAGGCGTGAGCGCCCGCATCGTCGTCGTCGCGCCCGTCTTCAACGAGGTGGGCAAGATCGGCCGGGCCGTGGCGAAGGTGCCGCGCGCCTCGGTCGGAGAGATCGTCGTCGTCAGCGACGCCTCCGACGACGGCTCCGACGACGACGCGCGCCGGGCGGGCGCCACGGTCCTGCGCCACGAGCGCACTCGGGGCGTGGGCGCGGCCATCCGGACCGGCCTGAAGTACGGTCTTGAAAAAGGCTACGGCGTGATGGTCGTCATGGCCGGCAACGACAAGGATGATCCCTCCGAGATCCCGAAGCTGGTCGCGCCCGTCTTGGAGCGCGGCGTCGACTACGTGCAAGGCTCCCGCTACGCTCGGGGAGGGGTGTCGGGGAAGATGCCGCTGCATCGAGTGGTCCTCACGCGCGCTTACCCGTGGCTGGTGCGCCGCGTCACCGGCGTCCCGATCACCGACGCGACCAACGGCTTTCGCGCCATCAGCGCCCGCTTCCTGAGCGATCCGCGCGTGAATATGGACCAGGAGTGGCTGGATCGCGGGGAGTTGGAGTACTATCTGCAGCTGAAGGCGTTGACGCTGGGCTTCACGTTCGAGGAAGTTCCCGTGCGCAAGATCTACCCCGACCTGTCCGCGTACAAGAATTACACGAAAGTGCGTCCCGTCTACGATTGGGCGCGGAACCTGCGCCCCATCTTCTATCTGACTCTCGGGATCAAGTCGTGAAGACCGTGGTTCTGGCTCAGGTCGGCTGCGGCTACTGGGGGCCGAACCTCCTCAGATCGTTCGGCTCGGTCCCGGGCGCGCGGATGAAGACTTTATGCGACCTGCGGCCCGGCCGCCTGGAGTGGGCGCGCGCAAACTTTCCCGGCCTCGCCGTGACGACCGACTTCGGCGCGGTTCTGGGAGATCCCGAGGTGGACGCCGTCGTCGTCGCCGCCGAGCCGGTCGCTCATCACGCGCTGGGACGGAAGGTTCTGGCGGCGGGCAAACATCTGTTCATCGAGAAGCCTCTGGCGCTCACCGCGGCGGGCGCGCGGGATCTGGCGAGGCGCGCGAAGGCCGCGCGGCGCAGCCTCGGCGTCGGACACGTCTACCTCTACCACCCCGGCGTGCTCGCCCTAAAGGCCGCGCTGGCGCCGCGTCGCTTGGGCCGCGTGCAATACCTGGACCTGGCGCGCGTGAATCCGGGTCCGCCCGCGCCCAAGCATTCGGTGATTTGGGACCTGGCCCCGCACGAGGTTTCGCTGGCCGTCGATCTGGCGGGAAGCGAACCGGTCGCGGTGCGCGCGACCGGACTGCGCTGGGCTCTGAACGTGCTCGAAGCCGCGTTTCTCGAGATACGGTTCGCCGGCGGCGTCAGGGCGCGCATCCATGCCTCCTGGCGCGGCCATGCGCGCGTCCGCCGTCTCGAAGCCTACTGCGAGAAGGGCGCCGCCTATTTCGACGAGCTTGCCGTCGAGAAACTGCGTCTGGTCTTCCCGGGGTCGGATAACCGGGCCGGCGCGGGCAAGGGATTCGCGGGCGCGCTCACCTACGGCGCGCCCCGCGTCGAAGTCCCTTCTTTGTCGCGCGTCTTGCCGCTTGCCGCCGAGTGCGCCGATTTCGTCGCGGCCGTGCGCCTCGGCAAGGATCCGAAGTCCGGTTCCGCGCTGGGCGTGACCGTCGTGCGCGTGCTGGAAGCCGCCGAGAAGTCCGCCCTGCGCGCCGGCAAGGAGCTAGCTCTTTGATTATTTCACAGACGCCGTTGCGCGTGAGCCTCGCCGGCGGCGGGACCGACCTCCCCGCCTACTGCGGCAAGGCCGAGGGCCGCGTGCTTTCCACCGCGATCGATAAATACATCCACGTCATCGTCCAGGAGCGCTTCGACGACCAGATCCACGTCAACTACGCCAAGCGCAAGGAGGCGGTCGGCTCCATCGACCAGGTTCAGCATCCGCTGGCTAAAGAGGCCATGCGCATGGCCGGGATGACGAACGGCTTCGAGGTCACCACTTTGGCCGACATCCCGTCGGAAGGTTCGGGCCTGGGCTCCAGCTCGACGCTGACCGTCGGCTATCTCAACGCGTTCCACGCGTTCATGGGCCGCCAGGTCGACGCCGAAACCTTGGCTCGCCAGGCCTGCGAGATCGAAATCGTGCGTCTAAAAAAACCGATCGGCCGTCAGGACCAGTACATCGCCGCGTACGGCGGCGTGCGTTTCTTCCGTTTCGGCAAGGACGGCGCGGTCGCGGTCGAAAGCGTGGCCGCCGATACGAAGACCCTGCGCGAGCTGGAGAACGGGCTTCTGCTCTACTTCAGCGGCAAGACCCGCAGCGGCGACCTTTTGCTGGCCGAGCAGGGCAAGAAGATGGACGCCAACCGCAAGTCGATGGACGCCATTCGCGCGTTGGCCGACAGGGCGCGCGCGGCGCTGGAGAACGCGGACGCCGACGGCGTCGGCCGGGCGCTCGACGAGAGCTGGAAGCTCAAGCGCGGTCTGGCCGACGGCGTCAGCGACTCGGCCATCGACGCGTTCTACGCGAAGGCCAAACGCCACGGCGCCGTCGGCGGCAAGGTCACCGGCGCGGGCGGCGGCGGCTTCTTCGTCCTCTACG
>CAIQSZ010000391.1 GCA_903874575.1 uncultured Elusimicrobia bacterium | reverse complement strand
ATCATATTGAAGGACATATTTATGCCAACTGGATTAATGCCCCGACCCTCTCCGTCATTCTTGCGCAGAGGATGCAAGGGCCAGGACCCTTTACACGCTCGATGTAGTACGAGGCTTGGTCGCGGAGAGTCATTGTTGCGCCCGCCCGATTTGATTATGGCTCTGGTGCTTTAACCGTGCGAGCTTTAGTCTCCGTATTTCATATGCATCGAATTTACGCCAGCCTGCCAACGTCCGAACTGGGCGCAGCAGTCCGCGATTCGTCCAGACGATCAACGTCTTAACGGATACGCCCAGCTCTCGCGCCGCCTCGCCGCTGGTCAACATATTTCTACCCCCATTCTGACGAGTCATGGAGATAGTGTAAGGTGTGAAACGGCGCGGGAAAGTTGGAGCTGACTATTATGCGCCGCGAGGCGTCAGAGGTGGGAGAGAGAACGGAGGATGCTTTCGAGAGTCTTTGCCGTTATTGACGCTTGGATATGGAGGAGTCGTTTTTCCACTTCGCGGCATCGCGCACGGTGGGAATCATGCGGCATAATGCGTGCGACATCTCTGTATTCAACTGCCGCGCTTTCATGGACGGCCGCCGTCTTCCGGTCGGGGCCAGTCGGTCGGCCTGTCTTGCGTTCGAGTATCTCATCGGCGAGAGTCAGCGCAGTCAGGAATTTAAAATAGGCTTTTCGGACGGTCGCCGCTGCGCCGCGCAAAGGGTCCAGAGAAAAAGATGGGCGGGCTGGCGAGAGTGGATCCCGGATTTGAAGTGCTCGAATTAGGCCCCAATTTTCTCTCAGCAATTTCGCTAACTGTCTGTTGGCCGTCATGTGTAGTCTGGACCAATCACCTCCCGGCGTTGTCCATTGAATCCTTCCGGGCACATTAGGGACACAGTCCTCGTTACGTTTGTTCTCGGCCAGAGCCGCGCGAGTAGCTGACGTAATCCTGCGCGTCAGGCGTTCTAAGCGCGCTCGGTCTCGAATCTCAATGACGCGGTCATGCTCGCCATGAATGCCGAGCCGATGCTGTTCCCATAGAATCTTCAGGTAGATCTTCTCGAATATGATTGATCCTTTCGGCGCATTGCTTGGATTTACGATTTTCTTAAATCCATTTCGGAGAAGTCTGGCCCGTCGTCGTTCCCTGGCGGCAGGGTCTTTTCGTGGCGGCGGGACCGTTTCAAAGTCCTCCTGAGCCTGAAGCGTCTCGGGAGTCAAGGCCTGCCACTCTAATGCAGACAAAATCAGATCGAAGGCTGCGGCCGTTTCATTTTTAGCGGTGGAGATTTTGGCGCGAGGTGCGGCGGCTTTCTTCAAGATGATTTCTCCACAGAAAAACGAAGACCGTCTCCCCGCGAGAGGAGACGGTCAAAGCGATTGAGCGCTCGCGGACGCCCGGCCCGTCGTGAGGGCCTAGGGAATTATATCACTCGCCGAATCATCGCCCCGCTTTCATCACAAGTTCTTTGGCGGTTTTCTCAATTGATTCGATCCCCCTTCGCGTTACCCGTAATTCATTAAAAATAAAGGCCAAAAGGATTGTTATAACGGTAAGCGCCCGATCAAATGGGCTGGCATTCACGAAATCCAAAAATAACCAGCCTATGAATGCAAGAAGTGCGACGGAGAGGGCAAGGCCTACGAAAAATATCTTTATCACCGTTGCTTCCTCAGTTTCTTTTTCTCTGCCTCTGCGGCGTAGTTGTCTTTAGACTTTTCGAAAAAAGCAATCGGGGGCAGCGGCCGCCGTCCTATGAGACCCCGCCATAGCCTTTGCCAAAGCCATGCCACGAACCCGCTGGCACTCTGCCTTCGGAATGGACGTTCTCCGTGTTCATGCCCGCGAAAATCGCGCCGCCACGCCAAAAAGATAAAGCAAGCAAGAAGAAGGAATCCCGCCGTGACTTGTTCCGTGGCATTGACCCAGTTCATAATTTCCCTGACTCTGAAACCGAGAGAATGGTCATTGGGCGGTCTCGCCCTGATACGTCCGACTTCCGCGCTGGACAAATGCAGAACCCTTGATGAAGTTCCCGGCCTTATCGAACTCAACCCGGAGTTGATCTGACATCTTTGCGGCAGAGGAGACCGAGTAACCGTATCGATTCGAATAACCGCCGCCTTGATAACCTCGCTCCGTGTCCCATTGGCACAGTTCGCCCGTCGTCAACGGAGCGCAAGACGTTGGAACTCCGAACTGTCGAATAAAATCATCCTTCTGCCGGTGGCCGCCTGCCGCGAGGCTGTCTATAGATTGTTGAAGGTAATCCGCTCGCATCTGCGCCTGGCAAGCGGACAACAGTAGGACAGCCGAGACTGCGAACGCCGCTGTGATTTTCAAGCTATCGTCGCAGAGTTAAAGGACGGCAATAACCATTTTGTAATGTCTGGCCTTGGGGGCAGTCGCCGAATGTAGGGTCAGGAAGTGATGGGGCGGAGTATTCAGCTCTGTGAATTCGTCTCTCGCCCATCTCCGCGTATTGAATCGCGGCAGCCGTCAAGGATGTTCCGCATGACCAGATAAATGGGGGCAGATAATACGTGCAATACTTTTCCGCGAAGACATCAATTAATCCCTGAGCGGGTGCGCTGCTCTTCTCAATGGCGTCTGCGAATGCCGCGCCGAGAGAATCGTCACCCGATTGGAAAAGACCGAAGAGTATGTAATCCTTCTCCGACTGCCCTCTGACAATTCCGACGACTTTATCGTTCGGTCCACGGCCGGCGGAACTGATAACCAGCTCTTTGTTGTACGTGCAGCCGGACAAGAGTAGGACGGCCGTAACCGCGAACGCCACTCCGATGTTCATATTTGATGCCTCGCGCATATCAATACTCCCGCAAACTATCAAATCTCCCGTTCAACTTCTTTCCTATGTTCAATTTCAGACACCACACTATCAACAATCGTATCTGGATCACAGTGGCAACCACCGCTCCTTGCTTGTGTAGCGGCACGAATGAGCCACAAAAAAACTGCGCCCACGTACCAAGGCCATGTGTATTTGAACTCGTGAAGAAGAATCCACGCGATAAATAGGGTCATAGTATTTTGAAGGCTTCGAGTGCGTGTTGCTGGTCGTTGCCTACAAAGAATCAGCGGCAACCAACCCCAGCCATTGCAGTAACCGGGACCAATTGCCGCCTTTCCCCGTGAGAGTCCACGAGTACATAAGCGACCTCGATCCCCGATCTGCAATGAGCCCGCTCGCGCGGTCCATCCGTGCCCTTCTGGCACGGCCTCGGGTGAAGCCAAAAACGTCAGTTGGTTACGCTACTTTCGCTAAAATCCTCCAAGGCGTCAAACGTCGAGCCCAGGTTAAAAGTCTACTAAAAAGTGCCGACTCCGGCGGCAAGTGCGGCGACGGCTGCGCGGGATGAAGTTGCGGGGTCTTGATCTCCCATGCCGGACGCCGCCACAGGCTAGCATGGCCGCGTCTTGGGAGCGTGGGTCGAGCGCGGCGTCAACTAAGCCGGATTGATCCCAGGCAAGGACCCGTGCTATGGGCAGGGCGGACTGTTTCCTGGGCCTCGCCAGTAGCGGCGGGAAGTTATTTTTTGTGCGGATGAAATCCGATCCGGGGCCTCGGCTTGACCGGCGGCTCCATCAGTTCGCGGATCGCGTCAAAGACGCCTCTAAACTGCGCGTCGTATTTTCTTTCCAGTTCGTTCAGCCGTTGGGCCAGATCTCGGTGCGAAGCGATCATTTCGCGCAGTTTGACGAAGGCTCGCATGATTGCGACGTTGACCGCGATGGCGCGGTCGCTGTTGAGGACGCCCGAGAGCATGGCGACGCCCTGCTCGGTGAACGCATAGGGGAGATATTTTATATTCGAGCCGCGCGCTTTGTTCAAGATCACAATTTGTGATCTTAAAGAATTGGCTTCGTCGCGCGTCAGGCTGAACATGAAATCAGAGGGAAAACGCTTGATGTTGCGCTTGACGGCCTGAACCAGGACGCGGGGCTCCACGTCGTAAAGCCTGGCGAGTTCCGTACTCAGCATGACCTTGTGTCCGCGAATGAGATAAATGCGCTGCTCGATGCCTTCGAGGGGGATCAGGGACTCCAAATCGCGCCTCCAGAGAACGGAATCACGCCGCGTGAGTATAGCCAAAAATCACTATGGCAATTTTATGCCAGGCGGAGCGGGTTTCGTGTCCAATCCTGTCTACTGGTGCCCGACGGTTTCTCGTCGAGGAACGCGCGTTCCGGGTGGTTCGCGTCGGAGGAGGTTAAGGATTAGCAAACCGTCGGTTTCAGCCGCTCACCCACCTCTCCAAAATTGGATAAGTCTGGTAGGAGTCTAACCTTTTTCCCGGCGGGCCGCAATCGACGCATAATTTTCGACGCTTAATTTTACTGTCAGTCCTGGAGGTTTTCTTTCCGGCAGCGACCTTCCCCCCGAGCACCTACAATTGAACGCCCATATTTAGAAGGGCTTTTGCAATCAGCCTAGAACCAATGTCATTGAGATGCCAGTCGTCCCGGTAAAGTGGAGTACCACCTATTAGAGGACTGCATGTCTCGTTGTGGCAAATCACTTGATTTGGATCTATGATATTTATTGAACGGAAATGAGTTCTGATCTCGCTGAAATACGGAGGGAGGCCCTGCCTTGGTTGTTCGCAACCTCGGCTCGTTCCGTACATCATCTTTCTAAGCTGACACGTAGCAGCATTGTGAATAGATTCGTTGTTTAATATTAAAGTCAGTTTCGCACCTGTACCTAGTACTACCTCGATTGACGCCACCAACAGTTTTCCAGCTTCTTCGGATTTCGGCCAAGCCCCTGCCATGATAACCCGACCATAGTGGTTCGTTTTCAGCATCGCGAATACAGCATCATTCCTTTTTTTGCATTTTTCAACGTATGCGGGCACCTTGCCCGTGTCGTATCCCAAAATAGGCGGACAGCCGTCCATAGTGTAGTCCATGATCGAAACACCTTCGGCCTTGGCCAGGACATCAACCATACCCGTGAAGTGATTAGCATAAGAATCCCCGATTAGGATGCCATCTAATCCAGCCTTATCAGTGCCGAGTCTGCATTTTTCGATATTAGGTGGGGTGTTGTACCGTATCGTGGGTACATGACACCCTTGACGTAGAATCTCAGGCCGTGCCTCTAATACCTTTTCGTATTCAGCTACGCTGGGATTGAATCGGTTCGGGAATCCCTTTGTGTATTTTACCGCTGCTCCAATCGAGAAGATTGCGGCGGTAGGGATAACGAAGCGTTGAACAAAAATACGTGAGAAAGGTAGGAGCGCACCGGTTCGGCGCATTGGGATCTCTACGAATTTCCACGATACCCATGCCAGCATGGTTGAACCAATTATCACAGATGCGCCAACCAATGGTCCAATTCCAATGTTCATATATTTTAGGTAGGCAATTGCAGGCCAATGCCACAGGTAAAGGGAATAGGAAATGAGCCCAATAAATACCATTGGGCGGCTTGTCAATATGTTCGGCTGGGAGTCTTGAACACCTCCAGACCAAATTATAAGCCCTGCTCCCAAGCAGGGCCAAATTGCATTAATACCTGGGAAAGATGATGATTTGTCGAGCCAAAAAAGCGAGCTTCCTATTAACATGAATCCAACGATGAAACATACTCTTGAAGCGAAATGCGATTTAAGACGACTGCGCACCGCAATCAGTGCCAACAAGCCCCCAGTCATGAGCTCAAAAAAGCGTGTTGGAAGTAGATAGTATGAAGCTGACGTGCTGAGATTGACTCCAACCACCGAAACAGTAACCGCGCAGATCGTCAGAATCCCGAGCGCAATCGACACGTATTTGCGGGGCAGCTTTAGCAAAAGAATTATGAGCAGAGGCCAAAGTACATAGAACTGTTCTTCCACCCCAAGAGACCAAGTGTGGAGCAACGGAGCTTCGGCTGTATTTGGTGCAAAATAATTCCCGTATTCGCGCCAGAAAAATACGTTAGACAGACCGACCATAGTCAGACATGCACTCTTCATCATCCGCACAAGATCGGTGGGGGATAGGACTATATATCCAGTTGCTAAGGTTGCCGTCAGCACTGTTAGTAGGGCGGGTACAATTCTATTGATACGACGTTTATAGAATTGCCTTAAGGAAAAAGTACCGTTGCAGGCCTCCTTATAAACCTGCGACGTGATCAGATAGCCAGAAATTACAAAAAAAATATCGACGCTACATACCCACCTGGCAATAAAGAGGGACTCAGGTGGCAGAGCAACACTGACAGAACGGCGATAGCACGTAAGCCATCAATATCAGGACGATAATTTTTAGGTTCCGAACGATGATCTGTGGAAAGGAGCATTTTAATGGCCTTCTCCTGGTGAGGGGGCGATTGGCGACGTTCCGAACGCTGTGGATTGTCGCACTTTTTGATTGTTGGACGATTCTATACGATAGGTTTCTCCGAGTTCAATAATTAGTTCAGCTAGGAGAGCGGCGGGTCGTCAGCCGACGCTTTCGGCGCTGTAGCGGGCGATCAGGCCGGTGCGCGTCGCGTAGCCGGTAGGTACGCTCGAAAATCCAGCAGGCCGCCGCCAGGGATTCAGGCCCTGATTGGATGGCGCAGTCCACGGGCGGTGGCGATCAAGAAGAGGACGTACTGGTTCACTGAAACGCCTTCTTCCGCGGCCTCTTCCTTCAGGCTGTGTTGAAGGGCCTTGGGAAGGCGCAAAAGGAATCTTCTGCCCAAAGTCTGCCCGGTGAGGGGTTTCGGAACGTTCAATTGCGCATCATGGCGAACGGCGAGATGTCCCTTGATGGCGACATCAAGTTCGCGCAGCGCCTCGGTATCGGTTTCGCCCAGGGCAGAGCAGTTGGGGATCTCGGGAGCGCGACGGCCATCCAGCTTTTGTCCTACTGCCTATAGAACACCCTTCGGATATATACAGCCCATCGGGCCAGATAATGTGCTGGCCCGGTTTCAAAATCACAATATGTGATCTTGAGAAAGACAAAACGCTAACGCCGCGCTAACGGCTTCGCAATGGATTCAAAACGACGCGCCGCGCTATCGTTTGAGCCGGAGATCGTCGCTGGATGGAGAAAGGTCGATGATGAAGTCGTTCTGCCGTTTGCTGACGCCCGTCGAACTCGCGGCCTCCAAGGGGACCGAGTCCGGCGACTTGGCCGTAGGTCTGATGGGGGTGTTGATCGTCGCCGTTTGCTGGCTGTATGCGAGGGATTAGGAATATGAGCGATATCGTTTATTCGGCGGCCGTTCTGGGATTTTTCGCGCTGTGCGAGGCGTACGCGCGTTTTTTATCGAGGCTCTGACATGACCAATATCGCCCTGGCTCTCGTATCGTGCGGCTTGATCGTCTACCTATTCGCGGCCATGCTTTGGCCGGAAAGGTTCTAGGAGAACTCACATGACGGCAATGGGTCTGCTGCAGTTCGGCTTGATCTTCGGCGCTTTGCTTCTGACGACGAAGCCGCTGGGCTCTTACATGAATAAAGTGTTCGACGGGGAGAGGACGTTCCTGTCGCCGCTTCTTTCGCCGCTTGAGCTTTGGATCTATAGGCTTTCCGGCGTCGATCCGAACGAGGAGATGGGTTGGCGGCGTTACGCCGCGAGTCTGATGTTGTTCAGCGTCGTCGGCGGCGTCCTCCTCTATCTTCAACTGCGGTTCCAGCAGTTCCTCGGCTTAAATCCCGCGGGCTTGGGGCCGGTGGAGGCGGGGCTGGCGTTCAACACCGCGATGAGCTTCCTGACCAACACGAACTGGCAGGCCTACTCGGGCGAGGCCACGATGACCTACATGAGCCAGATGGCGGGACTGGCCTACCATAACTTCGCGTCGGCGGCGGTCGGCATCGCGGTCGCGGTCGCGGTGATGCGCGGCTTCACGAGAGCCGCGGCGACCGCGCTCGGCAACTTCTGGGCGGACCTGGTGCGCGGCTGCTTGTACCTCCTTCTTCCGTTCTGCGCGGTCGGAGGTCTGTTCCTCGTCTCCCAGGGCGTGATCCAGAACTTCAAGCCCTATGAGAAGGTCAAGACGCTCTCCGGAGCGGAGCAGACCTTGCCCATGGGGCCCGTCGCCTCGCAGGAGATCATCAAGCAATTCGGGACCAACGGCGGCGGGTTCTTCAACGCGAACTCCGCGCACCCGTTCGAGAATCCCACGCCGCTGTCGAACTATCTCGCGATGTTGGCGATCTTCCTGATCCCGGCGGCGCTGACCTATCAGTTCGGCCTGATGGCGGGCGACACCCGGCAGGGCTGGGCCGTCTTCGCCTGCATGTCGGCGCTGTTCTTGGCCGGCTTCCTGGTCGTTTACCATTACGAGCAGAAAGGCAATCCGCTCCTGGCCGCGCGCGGCGCGGATCAAACGTCCTCGGCGACGCAGTCCGGCGGCAATATGGAAGGCAAGGAGGTGCGTTTCGGCATCGCGTCGAGCGCGTTGTTTGCGACGATCACGACCGACGCCTCCTGCGGCGCGGTCAACAGCATGCACGACAGCTTCACGCCGATGGGCGGACTGGCGGCGCTGTTCAATATCATGCTGGGCGAGGTGATCTTCGGCGGCGTCGGCGCGGGCTTCTATGGGATGATCCTGCTGGTCGTCGTCACGGTGTTCCTGGCGGGGCTCATGGTCGGGCGGACTCCCGAGTACCTGGGCAAGAAGATCGAGGCGCGGGACATGAAGTACGCCACGCTGGGCATCCTCATCCCGTCGTTCGTCATCCTCGGCTTGGCGGCCTGGGCCGCGCTGCGCCCCTCGGCGCTGACGAGCCTGGCCAACGCCGGTCCGCACGGCCTGTCCGAGATTCTTTACGCGTACAGTTCGGCCGTGGGAAACAACGGCTCGGCGTTCGCGGGCCTCAACGCGAACACATGGTTCTTCAATAACACGCTCGCCTGGGCGATGTTGCTCGGGCGATTCTTCATCATCGTGCCGGTGCTGGCGCTTGCGGGATCCTTGGCCGGCAAGAAGCGCGCGCCGGCGTCCGCCGGCACGTTCCCGACCCACACGCCGCTGTTCGTCGCGCTGCTGGCGTCGGTGACGATCATCGTCGCGGGCCTCACGCATTTTCCGGCCCTGTCTCTGGGACCCATCGCCGAACATCTCGTCATGCTGTCGGGCAAGCTGTACTAACTCCATGGAACAATCATTGAAACGCCGCAAAGTCGCCGCCCTCTGGCGGGGTCCGATCGTCAGGACGGCCGTCGCCGATTCGATCAAGAAGCTCGATCCGAGGAGCCTCGCGAAGAATCCGGTCATGTTCGTCGTCGAGGTCGGTTCCTTCGTCACGACCTGGTTCTGGGTCCGAGGCCTGCGCGCCGGCTCGCCCGACGCGGGATTCGCGGGCCACATCACGCTCTGGCTTTGGTTCACCGTCCTCTTCGCCAACTTCGCCGAGGCGATGGCCGAGGGGCGCGGCAAGGCCCAGGCCGAGGCATTGCGCAGAACGAAGACGGAGACGGCGGCCAAACGCCTGGACGATATGGGCCGGATCGAAAGCGTCGGCGCGGCCGCGTTGCGCAAGGGCGACGTCGTGCTCGCCGAGGCCGGCGATATCATTCCGGCCGACGGAGAGATCGTCGAGGGCATCGCCTCCGTCGACGAGTCGGCCGTGACGGGCGAGTCGGCTCCCGTCATCCGAGAGAGCGGCGGCGACCGTTCATCGGTCACCGGCGGCACGAAGGTGAACTCCGATTGGATCAAGATCCGCGTGACCGCCAACCCCGGCGAGGGCTTCATCGACAAGATGATCGCGCTCGTGGAGGGCGCGCGGCGGCAGAAGACGCCGAACGAGATCGCGCTCAACATCCTGCTCGCGGGGCTGACCTTGGTCTTCCTCGCCGTGCTCATGAGCCTTCAGGCGTTCGCCGTCTACTCCGGCGGGGCGGTCCCGATCGTCACGCTCGTGGCGCTTCTCGTCTGCCTGATTCCGACCACCATCGGCGGCCTGCTGTCGGCGATCGGCATCGCCGGCATCGATCGTCTGATGCAGAGCAACGTGCTCGCCATGTCGGGCCGCGCCGTCGAGGCCGCGGGCGACGTGGACTGCCTGCTGCTCGACAAGACCGGCACCATCACGCTCGGCAACCGCATGGCCGTCGAGTTCGTGCCCGCGCCGGGCGTCGCCGTCGAGGAACTGGCGCTGGACGCCCAGCTTTCCAGCCTCAGCGACGAGACGCCGGAGGGACGCTCGATCGTCGTGCTCGCGAAGTCCTTCGTGCCCAAGCCGACCGGGATCGGCGAGCGCAGGATGATCTTCGTGCCGTTCACCGCGCAGACGCGCCTGTCCGGAGTCGACCTCGGTCCCGTCTCGATCCGTAAAGGGGCGGTCGACGCGGTGCTCAAGCTCGTCGATCACATGCCGCCCGCCCTGACTCAGGCCGTCGAGCGCATCGCCAAATCCGGCGGCACGCCGCTGGCGGTCGCGCGCGACGGTCAGGCGCGCGGCGTCATCCATCTTAAGGACGTGGTCAAGGGCGGCATCCGGCTGCGTTTCGAGCAGTTGCGCGCGATGGGCATCCGCACCGTGATGATCACCGGAGACAACGCCCTGACGGCGGCCGCGATCGCCGCCGAATCCGGGGTCGACGACTTTCTCGCGCAGGCCACGCCCGAGAAGAAGCTCTCGTTGATCCGTCTGGAACAGGCCAAGGGCCGTCTCGTCGCGATGGTCGGCGACGGGACCAACGACGCGCCGTCGCTCGCGCAGGCCGACGTGGGCGTGGCGATGAACACGGGGACGACGGCGGCCAAGGAAGCCGGCAACATGGTCGACCTGGATTCGAACCCGACCAAGCTCATCGAGATCGTCGAGGTGGGCAAGCAACTTCTGATGACCCGGGGCGCGCTGACGACGTTCAGCGTGGCCAACGACGTCTCTAAATACTTCGCCATCATCCCCGCGATGTTCATGGGCTTGTTCCCCGAAATGGCCGCGCTCAACGTGATGCGTCTGCACTCGCCGCATTCCGCGATTCTGGCGTCGGTCATCTTCAACGCGCTGATCATCGTCGCGCTGATTCCCTTGGCGCTGCGCGGAGTCAAGTATCGGGCGTGGGGCGCGCATGCCGTTCTGCGCTACAATTCGCTCGTCTACGGCGTCGGCGGCCTCGTCGCGCCGTTTGTCGGGATCAAGCTCATCGACATGGGGCTCGTCGCCGTGGGCCTGGGATAAGACAATGAAATTGCTCAAACAGTCGCTGCTCGTCAACGCCTGGCTGACGCTTCTTCTCGGCCTCGCCTATCCCGTCGTCATGACGGGCGCGGCGCAGGCGCTGTTCCCTTACCGCGCGAACGGGAGTTTGATCGTGAAGGACGGAACCGTCGTCGGCTCCCGGCTCGTCGGCCAGGCGTTCGGCGACGCCAGGTATTTCCACGGCCGTCCGTCGGCGGCGGGCGGCGGTTACGACGGCCTTTCCTCCGGCGGCTCGAACCTCGGCCCCACGAGCAAAGCGCTCATGAATCGCGTGGACGGGGACGCGGCGCGAGAACGCAAGGCCGCGGGCCGCCCGGACGCCGTGCCCGGCGATCTCGTCACCTCCTCGGGTTCGGGCCTCGATCCCCACTTGAGCCCGGCCGCCGCTTTGTGGCAGGTCCCGGCCGTCGCGAAGGCTCGCGGTCTCGGCGAGACGCGGGTCCGCGCCCTCGTTGAATCGCGCGTCGAGCGGCGCACCTTGGGTTTGCTCGGAGAGCCGCGCGTCAACGTCCTTGAACTTAATCTGGCGCTCGATCGCATATCGCGCTAAACTTCCAGCGACATGAGCGTTCTTAGCGTCGAAGAGCT
>CAIQSZ010000390.1 GCA_903874575.1 uncultured Elusimicrobia bacterium | reverse complement strand
CGCCGTAGTCGAACTCCCTCCGGCCGCGGGTGGTCCGGCGCACGGCTTCGTCCATCAACGCGTTACCGGGCCCGGAGTCGAAGGCCGACCATAAGCGGCCGCCGCCGACCAGCGAGACGTTGGCGATGCCGCCGATATTGACCGCGGCGCGCAAGGGGCCGCGTCCGAACAGGAACAGATCGAACGCCGGCACCAGCGGCGCGCCCTGGCCTCCGGCGGCCACGTCGCGCGGGCGGAAGTCCGCGACGACGGTCAGGCCTGCGAGTTCCGCGATTACCGCGGGCTCGGCGATTTGCAGGGTGTTCGGCGGGTCGGCGTCGGGACCGTGCCACACGGTCTGGCCGTGCGAACCCACGACGGACGGCTTGGAACCGCGCGAGATCTTGAGCGCCGCGCGCGCGAACTCCGCTCCCAGGACGAAATTGAGGCGGGAGAGCTCGGGAACGGACAAGGACGGCGCGTTCAGGACGAGCGCCTTCACGCCGGACGGATACGGATACGTCCGGAACCTGAGGACGCGCACGCGGTCCCGGCGCGTCTCGACGAGCGCGGCCGTGACGCCGTCGGCCGAGGTCCCCGACATCAGGCCGACGGCGAGGCGGGTCCTGGTCATCGCTTATAGACGGCGGCCAGCGCCGCGTCGGCGTCGGCGTACTTGAACTTGTAGCCGGCGTCGAGCAGCTTCCTCGGAACGGCCGTCTGGCCGCCCAGGAGCATGTCGGCCATCTCGCCGACCGCCAGGCGGACGGCGAAGGCCGGAACCCGTATCCACGACGGGCGGCCCAGCGCGCGGCCCAGCGCCGCGCAGAACCCCTCGTTGTCCTCGGCGACGGGGCCCGTCAGGTTGACCGGGCCGGAGAGCTTGTCGGAGTCGAGCGCGAATAGGATCGCGCCGACCGCGTCGTCGCGGTGGATCCACGGAAAGCCCTGCCTCCCGGAGCCCAGCGGCCCGCCGACGAACAGCTTGAAGGGCGGGGCCATCATGGACAGCGCGCCCCCGCCTTCTCCCAGCACGACGCCGACGCGCGCCAGCACCACGCGCACGCCCAGCGGCTCGGCGGCCAGCGCCTCGCGCTCCCACTGCCCGCAGACGGAGGCCAGGAAGTCCCGGCCCTGCGCGGAGCTTTCCGTGACCTCCCCGTCGGGCACGTCGCCGTAGAAACCGACGGCCGACGCGTTGACCAGTACTTTCGGCTTCCTGGCCGCCGACGACAGCGCGGCGACCAGGGCGCGCGTCGAGTCGATGCGGCTTTTGAGCAGGGCGAGCTTGTTCGCGGGCGTCCAGCGCCCCATCGCGCCGCCCGAAAGGTTGACCACCGCGTCCGCGCCGTCGAGCGCCTTCGCCCATTCGCCGGAGGACTTCCCGTCCCAGCCGACGGCGGACGCCGTCGCGCCCAGGTTGGCGCGGGCCGCGTCCGGGTCGCGCGTCAGCAAGACGACCCGGTCTCCGCGCGCGGCCAGCGCTTGAGCGAGCGCGCCGCCGATGAAGCCCGTCCCGCCGGCCAGCACGACGTTCACGGACGTCCCTCTCTCGTTTCGGGGAGCATGAGATAGTATAGCGCTACGCGGCGTCGTTGAGAAAACAGGCTTTTCCTGTTACACTAGCTTCAACATGAACCGCAAGGTGAGCGTCATCCGGCGCGGCCAGTTCCCCGATTCAAGCGCGGATAATCTTTCTTATTGGCTTTCAAGACCTTCCGGAGAGCGCATCGCCGCCGTCGAAGAACTGCGCCGCACCACTTACAGCCTCATCCACGGCTCCGCGTTTCCGCGGATGCTCAAAATCGCGAAAGTCCTCAAGCGCGGCGATGAGTAGCGAGGCGGAGGGCCGGCAATCGGAGTTCGAGCGGCTCATCGCCGCGTTCAATTCGCGCCATGTCGAATACGCCGTGATCGGCGGGTATGCGGTTGCCCATCACGGGCATGTTCGAAACACCCAGGACCTCGATATTTTCGTCCGTTCCACGGAGGAAAACGCGAGACGCATTGTCGCGGCATTGCGCGACGTCGGCTTCTCCAATTCCGAAATCAGCGAGGAAGCTTTCACTCATGACAACGGCGTTCGCTTGGGCGTCGTTCCGGCGCAGATCGACATCATCGCCTATCTGCCCGGCGTCGATCAGGACGGAGTGTGGTCCCGTCGCGAGCGCGGCCGATTCGGCGCGGAGACCGCCTGCTTCATCTCCCGGCAGGACCTTATCGACAACAAGCGCTTCGTCGCTCGTCCGCAAGACATCGCCGACACGAAAAATCTGGAAGCCGCGAAAGCAAAAGAGGATTCTCTGAAGCAGGAAAAAGGCCGCGGGTTCGACCCCTGAAAATAAATCCGAATGCGTCCTCTTTTTTTCTTGACATTTAATTTAGCGGAGTTATAATCGGGCCGTCACCCGCCCCGCGCTGAAGGTGTCGCGACGGTGCCGCAGACTAACGCCGGGATGAGGGCCGAGGCCCGAACCGGCGGGCGTGGCAGAAGTGAGCCGTTGAGGGACGTACGTCCGGGGCGGGATCGTTGGGGGCGCCGAAGCGGTCCATAGAGGGACGACAGCTTCGGCGCCTCTTTTTTATGTGTATGCGCTATCGTAAACGGTCAACCGGCGGTCCGGCCACGTGCGTGCGGGGGGCAGGCGATAGTGGTGAACCGCTCCAAAAGCGGTTATGTCGAGGGCCGGGTGCAACTGATTGCATTGAAGCCCTTCTCGTTGTCAGCGTCGTCAAAGTGCCTGATGCTGAGGCTCCACCCGTCCGATTCGATTTTTACGGAATCCAGATTACGGTGGAGGAGGTCGGATTTGATCTCCTGCAAGTAGACCCAAGAACCTTGCCCGGGTCGGGTGACGGTGGTCAGTTCATTCGGTGGGATCGAAATGCCAACTGTGCGGCTGGCCCATCCTGGTCCGAAGATGAAGGTTACGCGCACCGAGGTCAAGTCGGTTCCGATGGATTGTGCCAGCGCGTCGATGTCGACTCTTATAGTGCACACTTCCTCGTTGGGTGTCGCGAACGCCGGAACGTACAGCGAGGTAAGACCAAGGGTGAGGATGAGAGTTTTTATGCTCATGCTCCTATGGTACCCCCGCCATCCATGCCGGGTAAGTGCCATAGGGCCTAAGCGCGTAGGACTCATCTTGATCCCACCGACGCAGACGAATGCCGCGCGTGGGATGGGCGATTGAGGCTTTCGGCGGAACAAAATGGAAGGTCCGCGCGTATGAGGGCGTGCTTTTGCGTAGGGTCCTGCTGTGGGCGGCGGTCGTCGGCGCGGCCGCGGCCTACAGGGCCGGGCGGGCGCCGAGGGCTTTTGAGAGAGTGCCGCGCGTCGCGGGGCGGCTGACCGGGAGGCTGGTCGGGCCCGCGCGCCGC
Source organism: uncultured Elusimicrobia bacterium (assembly GCA_903874575.1). Lineage (GTDB taxonomy): Bacteria > Elusimicrobiota > Elusimicrobia > UBA1565 > UBA9628 > GWA2-66-18. Next base: position 2,114 of record CAIQSZ010000390.1, on the reverse strand, counting down.
ACGCGGCAAGGTTGGCGCGCTTTGTTCGAGTTCGCGGCGGCTTCCGGGACGGCGCGCGCCCAGCTTTGGCTGCCTCGGGGCGCGATTCCGGCGGAGTTCGCGCCCGGTCGCGGTCTGGAGGTTTTCGGACGCTTGCGGGCGCCGCGCCGCCCGCGGGATCCGGGAGACGACGATGAGGACTCGCGAGTGCGCGCCTACGGGGCCGCGTGGGTGTTGAGGGCCGAGGAGGTTCATCTGTCGAGCGCCGCGCCCGCCGCCGTTTGGCGCGCGCACGACGCCGCGCAGGCCGCGCGGCTGTCGGCGGAAGCGGCGTTCGCGCGGCGGCTGGAGCCGCGGAGGGCGTCCTTGCTGGCGGCGCTGGTGCTGGGGGACTCGGGCGGCCTGACCCGCGCGGAGTCGCGGGCCGTGCGCGATTCGGGCGGGGCGCACCTATTGGTGGTCTCCGGGCTTAAGGTGGGATTTGTCGCCGGCGCGGCTGCTTGGGCGGGACTGCTGGCGGGCGCGGGGCCGGGAGGGCGTGCCTTGCTGGCCGTCGCGGCGGGAGGGTTCTACGCGCTGATGGCGGGCGCCGATCCTCCCAGCGTGCGCTCTTGGCTCATGCTTTCTTCCGCGGCCGTCGCGCGGGTGCTGGATCGCCAGACGACGCCTTCGGCGACTTTGACCTTGGCCGCGGTTCTCATGCTGGCATGGGAGCCGGCCGCCGCGCTGTCCACCGGAGCTTGGATGAGTTTCGGCGGTACGGCGGCTTTGCTGGCCGTCGCCCGGCGCTTGGATGCGTCCGCCCCCAGGCGCTGGCCGAAGCCGGTCCGGGCGGCGTGGGCCTTGGCCGGGATCAACCTGGCGATCGCGGCGGCGCTGTGGCCGCTGTACGCGGCGGTGTTCGGGCGGGGTTCGGTGATCGGTCCGCTGGCCAACCTCGCGCTGGTCCCGCTGGCGGCGTATTTGATCGGCGCCGGGGGAGCGCTGTGGGCGTGCGACTCCCGGCTTCCGGCGGCGGCGCCCCTGGCCGCGAAGGCGGCGGACGCGGGGCTTTCCGCGTTCGGCTGGGTCTGCGAGCGCGCGGCGGCCCTGCCGTGGGCGGCCGTCGAACTGAGACCGTGGCGGCCGTTCGAACTGGCGGCGTACGCGCTCGCGCTTTCGGCGGGCCTGGCCTGGCCCCGCCGACGTCTTTCGGCCGTCCTGGCCGCGTCGGCATTGACGCTGTGGGGCGGGACGCGCCTGTTGCACCCCCCGCCTCCGGTGTCGGTCGTGTTCCTGGCGCGCAGTCCGGGAGCCGCCCTCGTGCGCTTCTCCGGCGGACCCGCGTGGTTCGTCGGGCCGCGTCCGCCCGACTCCGGCGCCCGGCGCGCCGCCGCGGCTTTGGGGGCGGCGCCGATCGTCCGCGCGCTGGTCGGCCGAACGCTGACGGTCAGGTTGGGACGCGCGGAGATTCTCATCGGGGACCCGCGGGGGCCCGGCCTCCGGAGCGTCCCGGGGCCTTTTGCTATAATCAGGCGTCCTCGGGCGTCCGCTCTCGAGGCGTCCACCGATGGCCATTCGATCCTCGTTGAAGAGCTCTTCCCGCCGCGCGTTCGCTTCGGCGCTGATCTTCCGCAACGAATCCAAACCGGATTCGGCGCGGGCGCTCAGGCTCGTGCGGCGCTTGCTCAAGGAGCGGGGCGTGCGTTGCTGGGTCGCCGAGGGCCGACCGAGCGCCGAGTCCCTGCGCCGCGCGGAGTTGGCGGTGGCGCTGGGCGGCGACGGGACGATGTTGCGCGTCGCGCGCGAGGTGGCCCCGCGCGGGATTCCCCTGCTGGGCGTGAACATCGGGACGCTGGGCTTCCTGTCGGGGGCGGAGTCCTCGGAGCTGCGGCGGCGCATGGACGCGGTGATCTCGGGCCGCTTCGTCGTCGAGGAGAGGTCGATGCTTTCCGCCGAGGTCCGCCGCGGCGGGCGGCGCGTCTTCGGCCCGGAATTGGCGCTCAACGAGTGCGTGATCCGCTGCGGCGACCAGGCGCGCGCGATCACGCTGGCGAGATCGTGCATCCCGACGCCATGAAGGCGGCGCTGCCCGATTATTCGAAATTTCCGGCGTTGCGTGAAATGCACCAGCCCAGTGCGGCCGGTCGCACGCT
>CAIQSZ010000389.1 GCA_903874575.1 uncultured Elusimicrobia bacterium | reverse complement strand
TCTGATTCCGAGCCTCGCCAGGCGCCGTCCGAACTCGCGGTTGAGCGGAAAGGTGTCGTCCTGTTCGCCGACGACGATTCGAACGCGCGTCCTGCCCCTCACCTGGGCGGCGTTGGACTCGGCCAACGTCAAGGGACTCTGAGCCTTGTAGTACGCCATGTCCCCGCCGTAGACCGACTCCAGGATTTTCTCGCGTTCGCGCGCATGGGCGACGGCGCGAGGCCCCCGGAAATCGAGGTCCAGCGGCCCGCCCGCCAAAATGGAAACGGCGCCGAACGTCCCGTGATACTTCAAGCCCAGGCGGGCCGCGCCGTAGCCGCCCATGCTGAACCCTTCGATCAGCCGTCCCCGGCGCGAGGCGACCGTGCGGAAGCGCGCGTCGACGTCAGGGATCAATTCCCGCACGACCACCGTCTCCATCGGCACCGTGCCGTCCTTCGAGTCGCACCACATGCTGGAGGCGAATCCGTTGGGAAAGACGACCAGCATCGGCGCGATCCGGCCCGCGCGGATGGCCGCGTCGAAATACGCCGCCAGCGGCTTGATTCCCCGCAGGCCGCCGCCGCTGCCGTGAAGCCAATACAAGACCGGGAAGCGCCCTCCGGGGGTCCGCTCGTATTGCTCCGGCACGTAAACGTGGTAGCTCACCGTCGCGCGCGCCGCGGCGCTCTCGAACGTCCGCCGCTCGACCCGCGGAGCCCGGACGGCGGCGGTCGCCCAATTCGGAGCGGACGCCTCTTGATCCGGCCCCGCGGAGACGGCCGCGACAGGCGAGAAAAGCCCCCCCACGATGAAAACCAAAAGAACCTTCGAAATACCCATCGGCATCGTTTCATTCTCCCGGGGAAGCTCCGGCGAAGTATACATTCCCGCCGACATCGCTGACAAACGGCTCCAGACCGAACAAACGCAGATCGCTACAATACGCGCCGGCCCTCGCGGGCCGAGGGGGGCGGATGATAGACCTTGAGGTGAGGCCGCGGGTGGTGATGATCGATGACGAACCGGATTTCTTAGCGCTGGTCGGAAGCTGGCTCGAACCGAAGTATTCCTTCCTGGGGATGACCAGCGGCGAGGAACTGATGGCTCGGATTCAGGCTCTGGACCCGTGCGCGTTCATCTTGGACGTCTGCATGCCCGGCATGGACGGCTTCGAGCTGTGCAAGCTCATCCGCAAGGACGCACGGCTACGGGACGTGCCGATCATCTTCCTCACCGGCAATCATACGGAAAAGGATTTTTTCCGGCATCTCCAGGCGGGCGCGAACGTGTACCTGACAAAACCCGTGGAGCGACGGTTCCTGCTGAAGATGCTGAACGACGAGGTGTGGGGGCCGTCCGAGCACGTCGACATCGCCGCCGCCGACTAGCGGGCGGCCGGGCGGGCGCCGCTCACCGCCGGAGAGACCAGGCGGTAGCCGCAACGCGTCGTCTCGACCCGGTACGCCTGGTCGCCGAGGTCCCGGCGCAGGCGCTCCACGGTCTTCTCCAAGTCGTTCTTGCGGCCCGAGCGTCCCCAGAGCTTGCGGACCAATTCGTGCCATGGAACCTCGCCGGAACCGCGGGACAGCTCGACGAGCAGGCCGAACCGCTTCGGCGGGAGCACGGCGATCATCCGGTTCCCGGCCCACACGGAGCGCGAATCCGGGAAAAAGCGCAGACCGCCCGACACCCAGCACTCCGCGGGAGGCTTGGCGCCCGCGCCGCCCAGCAGGGCGCGCAGCCTCGGCAATAGGTCCTCGGGACGGACCGGCTTGCGCAGGTACTCGATGGGGGGCAACGATGCGACGTCCGATTCCATGAACCCGGCTTCGGCATGAAACGAGGTCATGACGATGACCGGCGTCCGCTTCGTGTTCTCGCTCTTGCGCAGAAGCTTGATGACCTCGATGCCGTTGAGACCGGGCAGGACGATGTCCATCAGGATGAGGTCGGGATTCAGCGCCAAAGCCTTCTCGCGCCCTTCGGGCCCGGTGAAGGCGTAGTGGACCTCGTAGCCTTGGTTGCGAAGGACACGGGAGATGAGACGTTGGAAATCAGGATCGTCTTCTACGCAGAGTATTCGTGCCATGAGGTCGCGGCGGCGACGGTAAGATAATTATTATTTTATAATATCTGTAATTAAAAGGCCAGCGGGTCCAACAGGCGGTCCAATTGGCCGAGAAGCTCCTTGCGCTCGATGGGCTTGACGAGATACGCGCTGGCGCCGACGCGTTGACCCCTCAAAAGCCCGTCGACCGGAGGCACCCCGGTCAACATCAGGACCGGTCGATGCGCGTGGAGAGGATGCTTGCGGATGCGCTCGCACAGGCGAAACCCGTTCATCCCGTCCATGCGCACGTCGGTGATCACCACGTCGGCCTGCGAGGCGTCGTCTTCGCTCTCCAGGAAATCCTCCGCGTTCTCGAACGCGAGCGCGCGAAAACGCGGCTCCAGCCAGCGGCAGAGCAGGCCCCGGAAATCCGGATCGTCATCGACGACGGCCACGCACGTCCGTTCTCGCTTTCTCTTGCTCATTCGGACATCTCCTTTTTCGGCGCCGAGGGCCCGGCGAGCGCGTCCACCATCGCCGACTCCTCGAACGGCTTAAGCAGTATCCCGAAGACGCCCGCCATGGTGGCGCGGCGCGTCAAGTCGCGCCCCTCCCAGGCGGTCATCAGAACGACGCGCGTGCGCCGGGTGCTCGTGTGTTCGTGCAGCCGGCGGCACAGCTCCCAGCCGTCGATTCCGGGCAGGTCGAGATCGATCAGCGCCGCATCGGGCGGGTTGGACAGCGCCTTGCGCAGGCCGTCCCGCCCGTCGTAGGCCGTCTCCACGAGAAATCGCCCGTCGACTTCCAGCCTCAGGACCAGGGGATCCACCAGGTCGCGCTCGTCATCGACGATGAGAATCTTGAGTCGGGCGGGTTGGTTCGGCATGCGAGTCCTCCTGGAGGCGCCCTGCGGCGGCCAACGGCAGGGTGAAGCGGAAGCAGGCGCCGCGCCCGTTCACGTTCTCCGCCCAGATGCGGCCGCCGTTGAGCGTGACGATCTCGCGCGAGATCGCCAGCCCGAGCCCCGTGCCCTTGTAGCCGGACCCGCCGCGCGGGCGGTCCAGCTGGACGAATTTATTGAAAAGTTCGTGGATCTTCTCGGCGGGGATGCCCGGGCCGTCGTCGATGACGCTGATCTCAAGCGACTCCAACCCGCAGGTCGCCCTCACCAGGATCCGCTCGCGCGCATAGCGCACCGCGTTGTCCAGAAGGTTCCCGAGAACCTGGGCGATCATGTCGGCGTCGATATGGACCGGCGGCGCCGCGTCGGGCAAGTCGTAGTCGAAAGAGAGGGGACGGGCGCGGCAGGCCAGTCCGACGCCCTGCGAAACCTCGCGGATGAGAGCGACCGCGTCCGCCGGGCGACGCGTCACGCAGGCGTTGCGCGACTCCAAGCGGGAAAGGTCGAGGAAATTATTAAGAAGCCTGGTAAGGCGGTCGACGTGGCGGTCCGCCATCGCGACCATCTTCGACTGCTCCGGCGTCAGCGGCCCCGCCAGGCCGTCCCTCATCGTCGCGACCGCGGCCTTGATCACGCTGAGCGGCGAGCGCAGCTCGTGGGCGACGGTATTGAGCAGTTGGTCCTTGAGCTCGTCCATGCGCAGGCGCTCGCGGACCTCGGCGCGAAGCTCCTCGACCTTGCGGATATCGGTGACGTCGCGCAGGGACGCCAGGCGCGCGGGCGCGCCTTTCCAGCGGATATCGGCGACGCGCATCTCCACCTCGAGCTCCCGCCCGGAAGCCGGCGACAGCTTGAACTGGACGGAGCTCCCGCCGACGGCCTCGAACTCGAACGGCTTGCCCAGGAGCTGCTCCCTCCGGCGTCCGAACATCTCCGCGGCGGCGGGGTTGACGTACCGCACCACCCCCCCGAGATCGACGATGAGCGTCCCGTCGGGGGAGCCGTCCACGACGGACTCCATCTGGCGGAACAGGCGGTCGCGCTCCAGGGCGTATGAGATCGCGCGCGCCAGACGACGCGGATCGATCTTCTGCTTGCCGAGGAAATCCTGGGCGCCGCGGGCGATGGCGTCCGTCCCGATCGCCTCGTCGTCGACGTTCGTCAGGACGACGACGGGAATCCCGGGCGCCTTCGCGCGCAGGCGGCTCAGGGTCTCCAGGCCGCGGCTGTCGGGCAGCATCAGGTCCAGCAGGACGATGTCGTGGTCGTCCCGCTCGAGCCGGGCGAGGCCTTCCGCCAGGCTGGACACGCTCTCCACCAAGAACTTTACCGTCCCCCCGCAAACTTCGTCCACGAGGCGGCTGATCAGGAACGTGTAGTCGGGATCGTCCTCGATGAGCAGTATTCTCACTCGCTCGTTCACGCCGGCCCTCCCGATCGATCCCCGGAACGCGGCGAGCCGGAGGGCAAGACGACCCGGATGCGCGTCCCGCACCCCACCGCGCTCTCCGCGGCGATGGTCCCGCCGTGCCTTTCCACGATCTTGCGGCAGATCGCCAACCCCATCCCGGTCCCGGGGAACTCGGCCCGGCCGTGCATCCGGCCGAACGGCTGGAAGAGCTGCCCCGCCGTCTTCATGTCGAACCCGACGCCCTCGTCCTCCACAAGCAGCTCCCGGGAGCCGTCGGGCAGGACGCGGCCGCTCACGCGCACCTTTGCCGGCGTCCCCGGCCGATGGAACTTGACCGCATTGGACACGAGATTGCGCACCAATTGACGCAGGAGGCGCGCGTCGCCGGCCGCGGACGGCAGAGGCCCCGCCTCGACGCGGCCACCGCCCCGCGACAGCGCGGGCTCGAACTCCTCGACCGCCTCCGCGACGACGCGCCCGAGATCGACGGCCTCCCCGTCCGTTTCGGTGCCCGCCACGCGCGCCAGCGCCAGCAGCCCGTCCACGAGCTGCTCCATCCCATGCAGCGAGCGCTCCAGGCGTTCGAGATAGTCGAGGCGCGACGGGTCCAGGCCGGGCCTGAGAAGCTCGGCGAACGCCGTCGCCTTGCGCAACGGCGCCTGAAGATCGTGCGAGGCCATGAACGCGAACTGCGTCAGGTCGGCGTTGGAGCGCGCCAGGTCGGCGCTCTTCTGCCCCAGCACGGCGTGAGCGCGCCGCAGGGCGTCCTGCGCCGCTTTCTTGGCCGTGACGTCCTCGAACGCGAGCCCGACCAAGCGCCCGCCCAAGGAGAATATCTTGAACGCGAAGCTCGCGCCGGGGACGCGGCGGCTCGAGTAGTCGGGGACGGTGCGCTCGTCGCCCGTGGCGAAAACCTCGCGGACGGCGCGGGCAAGGGAGGAGTCCTCGATCCCGGGAGAGAAATCCGCCAGGCTGCGCCGCGCGTCCGCGTCCTTGGACAAAGTCATCCGCAGCGCGGCGGGGTTCATCTCCATGATCCGCCAGCCGCGGGCGTCGTCGACGTCGTCGATGCGTATGACACAGACGCCGATGGGCAGTTCCACGACCAAATCCATGTAGACGCACGCCGAGCACGCCTCTTCCCCCCCGGGGCCTGCGCACGCGGCCTCAGCCGCCACCGCGGCCGCGTGCCGCGCGTTCCTCCGGCAGGCTCCGCCCCGTTTCTTCGGCGTTCCTTCTTTCATCGAGGCCTAAGTTTACGCCCAAGGGGTCTCCAATCCCATCGAGCCGCTGTCAGCGGCGTCAGCGGAACCGGCCGGGAATTTTCTAGAATGGACGCATGATCGTGATGAAATTCGGCGGGTCCAGCGTGGCGGGCGCGGAGAAGATCCGGCGCGTGGCCGACATCGTGCGCGGGCGCCTGCCGCGCAAGCCGGTGCTGGTCGTCTCGGCGTTCCGCGGGACCACGGACGACCTGCTGGCGCTCGCCCACGACGCTCTGAAGGGCGACCTCTCGAAGATCGAAACCGTCGCGAAGCGCCACCGCGAGGCCGCGGCCGAGCTGGGCGCCGCGTTCGAGCCGCTGGCGCCGCTCTTCGACGAGCTGACGGCGCTGGCGCGCGGCATCTCGCTCCTCCGGGAGCTGACGCCGCGCACCCTCGACCGCGTGGCCAGCTTCGGCGAGCGCTTTTCCGCGCGGCTGGTCGCCGCCGCGCTCGCCGAGAACGGCGTCCCGGCGCGCGCGGTGGACGCCTTCGACGCCGGGCTGCTCACCGACGAGCGCTTCGGCGCGGCCGCGCCGCTGCCCGAGGCCGACGAGGCGCTGCGCGCCTTCTTCGCGCCGCTCGCGGACCTGCCCGTCGTCACCGGCTTCGTCGGACGCACGCGCGGCGGCGAGATCACCACGCTGGGACGCAACGGCTCCGACTACTCGGCGACCATCCTGGGCGCCGCGCTGGGCGCCGAGGAGATCCAAATCTGGTCGGACACCGACGGCATCATGACCGCGGACCCGCGCCTGGTGCCCTCGGCCAAGCCGCTGGGCTCCCTCAGCTTCGCCGAGGCCTGCGAGCTCGCTTACTACGGCGGCAAGGTCCTGCACCCCCACACGCTGGTGCCGGCCATGGCCAAGGACATCCCGGTGCGCGTGCTGAACACCTTCAAGCCCGACCACCCCGGCACCCTCATCGTGGCGCACCCGCCGAAGACCGACGGGGCGACGCTCAAGTCCATCGCCTTCAAGCGCCGCCAGCTCATCGTCTCGGCCTCCAGCCCGCGCATGACCTCGGGCCCCGGCTTCCTGGCGCAAATCTTCTCCGCGTTCGCGCGCCACGGGGTGGACGTCGACATGGTCGCGACCTCCGAGGTCTCCGTCTCCGCGACCACCGCCGGCGAGAAGGGCGTCGAGCGCCTGGTCGCCGAGCTGACGCCCGAGTTCGAGATGACCGTCGAGCGCGGCCAGGCCGTCGTCTGCGCCGTCGGCGACGGCATCCAGCATATGCCCGGCGTGGCCGCCGAGGTCTTCGCCGCGGTCCGCTCCGTCGGCGTCAACGTGCGCATGATCTCCCAAGGCGCTTCGAAGAACAACGTCGCCTTCGTCGTCGAGGACGCCGACGTGGAGCGCGCCGTGCGCGCCCTGCACGACCGGTTCTTCCCCGCCTGAATTTCCCGCGTTGCGCCGCGGCGGCCTCAAGCGGTAAGATGCGGGCGTGAGGAAGCTCCCGGCGTCGGCGTGGAAGCCGCTCCTGCGCGCCGCGCTGGCCGAGGACCTGGGCCGCGCCGGCGACTTGACGACCAAGCTCTTCGTCGCGAAGTCCGCGCGCTTGGCCGCCCGCGTCGTCAGCCGGGAGCCGGGCGTCGTCTGCGGCCTGGACGTCGCCGCCGCCGCCTTCAAGGCCTGCGAGCCCCGCGCCCGCGTCCGCCTCCTGGTCAAAGACGGCGCCCGCGTCCGCCGCGGCCAGGCCGTCATGGCCGTCGCGGGCGGACGCGGCCTGCTCACGGCCGAGCGCACCGCCCTCAATTTCCTCCAGCGCATGTCCGGCGTCGCCACCCTCGCCCGGCGCTACGCCGACGCCGTCCGCGGCACCCGCGCCCGCGTCCTCGACACGCGCAAGACCCTCCCCGGCTGGCGCGCGCTGGACAAGTACGCCGTCGCCTGCGGCGGCGGCGTCAACCACCGCATGGGCCTTTACGACGCCGTGATGGTCAAGGACAACCACTATCTCGGCCGGCGGCTGGCCGAAGGCGCGGCCGAACTGCGCCGCCGCCGCCCGGGGATTGCCCTCATCATCGAATGCGATTCGCCCGCCCAGGCGGGGCGCGCCCTCGCGCTGAAGCCCGACGTCCTCCTGCTCGACAACATGAGCCCCGCCCTCCTGCGCCGCGAGATCCCGCGGCTGCGCCGCCTGGACCCGCGCGTGAAGATCGAGGTCTCCGGCGGCGTGGACCTGGGCGCCGTGCGCGCCCTCGCCAAACTGGGCCCCGACCGCATCTCGATCGGCAGGCTCACCCACAGCGCGCCCGCGCTGGACCTGAGCCTCGACCTGGCCTGATTTTGGCCCGCCCCGGGCCTCAGTTCGGCCCGGGCCGCCGTCGCGGGGAAGCGGTCGCGGTGGAGGACGCCGGAGGCTCGACGTAAACGGAAGCCGCGATCACCGCGCCCGAGCACCGTATGCTGGAAATTTTCCCGGAGGCGTCGTCGACGCTGACATGGTCGGGCCCGGGCATCGCCGCCGGATTCGACCACTCATAGGCGACGCGCCCTTTGAGGTAGCCCAAGGATTTGTCCTCGACGTAGGGGATGGTCTCCTCGGGCGGCCCCATGATGCGCCACAGCTCTTCCCGCGTCATGCCGACGCGCAGATTGAGGCAATGCCTGTAGTTGTCCGCGGCCTTCCTTGAGCAGGCGGCCGGGAGCGAGGCGACGAGGCCGACGAGCGCGGCGCGGCGAAAGCGGGAGGGCATCACGCGCGATCAGATTAGCAAAACGGCGAGCGCTGACATATCCTCGATGCGCTTTCCGGCCGGCATCATGTAGGATAGAAGACGATGCTCGCCCTAGCGCTGTCCCTCTTCCGGCTCCTGATTCCGGCGGCGCAAGCCGCGCAAGCGCAAGACCCTTTCGTCGGCGTCGTGGAAAGCTCTCCGACGACGGGGCGCCCCCCCGATTCATGGACGCGGCGTTTCTTCGAGGACAACTTCGGCTTCCGAAAAGAAATCATGTCGCAGTTCGCGGCAAGCGCGCGGGCTCCGGCCTCCAGCCGCCAGTCCGTCGGCTTCGAAACCCTCAAGAAGTTCTCCTCGCGGACGGCGACGTTCGCGAGCCTCGACTTCCAGGGCCGTCTTGTCCGGCGCGACCGGTTCGCGCCGGCGCTCAACGACCTGGAAGGAGCGAGTCGGCCGGGCTGGTGGTTCGAGTACCACAACGCCTACCTCGACCTCTATAACGTTCTCGACCCGGTCCTGAGCGACGCGCGTCGGGCCGAGAACGTCGGCCGGTTCAACCTGCGCGCGGGGCGCTTCTACGTCCCGTTCGGCCTCAACCTCCGGACCGACACGCACGCCGCGATCTTGCAACTCTCCAACGAACGGAACTTCGGCTTCGAGCGCGACTGGTACGCGGGCTTATGGGGCGCGGTCAACCGCGATCTCAACTACGACGCCTGCTACCTGGTCGGCTCGGGCTACGACCTGAAGTACCGCGGGCAGAGCGGCCTCGGCGCGGCGCGGCTGAGCCTCGCCGACAAATACGGCTACGACTATGGACTCGAAGGCGGCTTGTCCGTGCTGGACGGCGAAAGGCTGTCTCCCGAAGCGGCGCGGCGCGACCCGCTCGTCGCCGCGCGCGCGGGCCCGTCCGGCGTCGTGCGGACTCAACGATTCGGCATCGATGGCCGCTATCGACGGCCGCTGCCGGCCGGGCTGCTGACCCTTAGTTCGGAACTGAGCGGCGGCCGCGACGTGCCCGACGCCGTGTTCGCGCAGCTCTATCAGGCGGAATATCTGCACGCCTCGCGACGGTGGGGCCTGTCGACGCAGTATCGACGATTTTGGCAGGACGGGCCGGGCGCGGACGAGTCGGTTCTCGGTGAGGCGGCTTGGTATTTCCGCAACGACGTCGGCGGCTCGAATCTAGACTGGCTCAAGATCAACGTCGAGAGGAAACTGGAACGGATGCAGGCGCGGCGCGACACGATCGTCGCGCTGCAGTATTACCGGTACTGGTAGGGGAATATAATGAGAACACTATTCGCGATTCTGACGGCGGGCTTGCTCGCCGCGCCGCGGGCGGCCCTCGCGGCCATCGGTTGCACTTTGAGCAATCCGGCCGAGGACTTGAAGTATCTGCTTCCGGAGATGACCTCTTACAAGGAAGACCTCAAGGAGTTTCCACGCCTGAAGGACGGCGCTCTGCTGTTCAAGTCGCTCGCGGCCCGGCTCGGCGGCGGCCTCGATCCGATCTACGAGACCTACGAGACGCCCTACACGGTCTACAGCGTCTACAAGGGCCAGGAGAAGATCGGCGTCGTCCACGGCGTCAACGTGCCCGGCAAGGGCGGCGTGATCCAAGTCTTCCTCTCGACCGACCCCAAGACGGCCGCGATCAAGCGCTTCTTCTTCCAGCGCCTGGAGAGCCCCGCCGCCGCGGCCCTGCGCGACAAGGCGTTCCGCGCGCAGTTCGAGGGCCTGACGCTGGCCGACTTCTACAAGCACGACTACTACGCCGCCGCGCAGCCCGGCGCGCGGGCCGACAAGGTCGCCCAACTCGCGCCGCCGAAGGTGGAGGCCGCCGGCAAGCCCGACTACGACGCGGCCGTTCGGGGCGTCCGCAAGGACCTGGTCCTGCTCGACCTCTTCGTCTACGGGCGTCGGTTCGAGCCGTTCTTCGAGAAGGCGCGAAAAGCCCTGACCGAAGGAGGCAAACCATGAAGACCATCTTCGCGCTGTGCGCCGCCGTCCTCGTCGCGGCGGCCGCCTGGATTTACCGCGCGACGCGGATGCCGGACTCGTACGGAACGTTCACGAACGCCCCGGCGGTCGCCGTGGCCGACCTGATCGCGCGCCCGAGAAGCTTCCTTAAAAAGACGGTCGCGGCCGAGGGCGTGGTCCGGGAGCAGTGCGAGTCGATGGGCTGCTACTTCTTCTTCCGCGAGGAAGACAAGACGCTGCGCGTCGACCTGCAGGCCGTCGCCATGACGGCGCCGCGCAAGAACGGCCATCGCGTGCGCGTGGAAGGACGGATGGAGCCGTACGGCGACGGCTACCAGCTGTTCGCCTCGGCCGTGGAGTTCAAGTAAGGAGGGCTCATGCCCACGCGTTACCTCGGGTTGGCGCTCAAGAATCTCAAAAGGCGTCCGGTGCGCACGGCCTTGACCGCGGCGGGCGTCGGCCTGGCCGTCGCCGTCGCGGTCTCGCTGGGCGGCTTCGTCCTCGGCTACCGGCAGGCCATCGACAAGAGCATCGAGATGCTGGGCTTCCAGGTCATGATCATGGCCAAGGGCTGCCCCTACGAGGCCGCCACCCTCATGCTCAAGGGCGGCACGGGCCTGCTCTACCTGCCCTCCGACACCTACCGCAAGGTCAAGGACGATCCGGGCATCGAGGCGATCACGCCGATCTTCGTCGGTATCGCGCAGAAGGAGGCCGGCGGCGTCCGCGACGATGCGTCCCAAAAGACCTTCACGGTCTTGGACGGCATCGACGTCCCCAGCTTCGTCGCGATGAAGCCTTGGCTCAAGTTCAAGAGCGGCGCCGGTTACTCCGGCGGGAAGTGGTTCGATCCGGCGAGTAAGGACGAGGTCGTGCTCGGCTACGAGCTCGCCGAGTACGAACAGCGCAAGGTCGGCGATTCCTACTACGCGACGGTCACGCCCTTCGGCAAGACCGATCCGGTCCGCCACGAGTTCAAGGTCGTGGGCGTCCTGGAACGGACGGGCACCCAGGACGACGGAACCGTCTTCCTTCCCATCGACGCGGCGCGCGACGCCTTCAACCGGCCGAAGCAGCTGACCATCCTCGGCCTGAAGCTCAAGGAGTTCAACGCGGCGAACATGCGCGAGTTCGAGAACAAGTGGCTGAAACTGCCGGAAGTGCAGGTCGTGAGCCTCCAGCAGGTGAAGACGACCCTCGTCAGCCTCGTGGGCACCGCGCAGACCATGATCGCGGCCGTCGCCGTCATCGCGGTGATCGTGGCGCTGATCGGCGTCGTCAACACCATCCTGATGAGCGTCTACGAGCGCACCGGGGAGATCGGCGTCATGAAGGCGCTGGGGGCCCGGCGCGGCGATATCTTCGAGCTGATCTGGCTCGAGACGCTGATGATCTGCCTGCTCGGCTCCATAGTCGGCTCGATCGGCGCCTGGGTCGGCGCGGGTCTCGTCGAGAAAGCCATCAAATCATTGGCCGACTTGGGAGTGTCCGGCTCCATCGTCCGCATCACGCCCGGCGTGATCGGCTGGGCCATATCGGGCTCGCTCGCGCTGGGATTCTTCGCCGGTCTCTATCCGGCCTGGCGCGCCGCCTCGATGCGGCCCGTCGACGCCATCGGTGAGGGGGCCGCCTAACATGAACACCCTCATCGAAGCCCGCGGCCTCAAGCGGTACTACCGCCGGGGTTCCGAGACGGTCAAAGCGCTGGACGGCGTGGACGTTTCCATCCGCGAAGGCGAGATGGTCGCCGTCCTCGGGCCCTCGGGCTCGGGGAAGACGACGTTGATCAACCTGCTCTCATGCCTGGACGCGCCCACCGAGGGCACGCTCACGGTCGCGGGGAAGTCCGTGGCCGGTCTGGATGAGGACCGGCTCGTCGAAGTGCGTCGCGGCGTGCTGGGCTTCGTCTTCCAGCGGTTCCACCTGCTGCCCACGCTGACCGTGACGGAAAACATCGAACTGCCGCTGACCTTCCTGGGCCGCGCTCCCGATCCCAAGAGGACTCAGGAGATTCTTGCGATGGTCGGCCTGACCGACCGCGCCGCCCACCTCCCGAACGAGCTCTCCGGCGGCCAAATGCAGCGCGCGGCGATCGCCCGGGCGCTCATGATCGAGCCGAGGATACTCGTCGCCGACGAGCCCACCGGCAACTTGGACAAGAAAACGGGCGAGTCGATCTTCCGGCTGTTCAAGCAGTTGGCGGCGAAGGGCTTGGCGATCATCATCACGACCCACAACGCCTCGTTCGGCCGCGAGGCCGACCGGGCGATCACGCTCGAGGACGGCAGGATCGTCAAGGAAGAGCGGACCGACGCCGCGAAGTAAGCGCGCCCAGGGTCGCGTCGATCGCTGACGACGGGGGCTATCGCTCGGCGCGCGGAGATTGCGCCGATGAGCGAAGCCGGTCGGCAAACATGGAAATAGAGCGTCGACCGGCCATGGAGTAAAAGCGGGCTTGATCCGGACGGCCCAGTTCCTTCGATTCATTGGCGCAGCACTCCAGCGCCAAGGCCAGCAAGGCTTGGCCTTCCTTCGAATCGGGAGAGGGCCTGGAATCTTCGGACTCGGCAAGGCCGACCGCCGTGGCGCAGGCTTGCAGGGCTTCCTTGTGCCGCCCCTGCCGGCTTCGAACCGCGCCCAGGCTCAGATAGGGCTCGCTCAATCGCGGATCGATTCGGCTCGCCTGCTGGAAATCGTCCGCCGCGCCGGGAATGTCCCCGGCGAAAAACCGCCGGACTCCGCGATCGTTGAAAAAATGAGCGCGGGCGCTCGCCGGCCCGGGCATTGGAATAATCCCCTCGGAACTGCTCGATATTTCCGCCGTCGTTCTGAGGTCGTTTAGACGGCACTCGGACGCGAGCTTGAACGCCGCGACGGCGAAGGTCGCGCCGGAAATAAGCAGGGAAAGACCCAAGACGCTTCTCAGCCTATCCAGGGAGGAGGATGGGGGCGGCGGAACTTCCTCGTCGCCGCGGAGACATCGGCAAACGCCCATGACCGCCGAGGCGAGGCCGGAGGACGCGAGAACAATCAGAACGGGCATCAAGGGAACGATGTAGCGCCCTTCGACGGAAAGAAGAGAGTGGATGCCCCAAAAATAGGCCGCGAGATAGGCCAAAGGCAGAAGTCTCCGTCGGCGCCGGTCAAGCCACAACGCTAGAAGAGAAAGGCTCCACAGACAGGGATGCATCCTCACGATAAACGCGGCCCTTTTGGCGCTGGACCAGATATATTTCCCGGGGCTGGCGAAAATGCCGGCGGCGGCAAGCCTGCCCAATTCGGCGTTTTTGGCGTCCTCGTCCAATCGCGCGAAGGATCGATCCCCGGCGGAAGCGATCTCGTAGGCCTGGCTGGGGAGCAGGGTCCCCACCATGCCCTTGGAAGCGGTGAAAAAGTTGCAAGCCGCGGCAAAGCGCTCGAATGGGACGAAGGCGCGGAAGCGAACGGCGTTGCGGACGACCCAGGGTGCAAGGGTCAACATCGAGCAAATGAAAATAAGCGCGAGATGTTTTCTTGCGTCCTGGTGGAAAAAGCGGGGGCGGGCCAAGCACGCCGCCGCAAGGAACGCGGGAAGCAAGAACAAGACCGAGCGGCAGCTCAGAGAAAAACCGACGGCCAAGCCCAGGGCGAGGGAGGATTTTATCGAGGGCCGGCGCAGCCAGTAAACCAATGCGCAGGCGACCGATAACAGCAGCAGGGAATAAAAATGCTCGATCTCCAGGCTCGCCCCGTAGTCGATTTGATGGGCATTGACGGCGTAGGCCAAGGCGGCCAGCCCCCCCGCCAACCGCGAATGGACGGCCGCCCCCAGGACGTAAAGAACCGCGATGGCGAGGATTCCCAATACGGCCTGGACGTAGAGGACGAGACGCGGAAAGGGAACCTCGCCTTTCGGCAGCAGGACGGCGATGAAGCTAGGGTAAAGAGGACCTCGATAGGCGCTCGGAAGCCGTGGATTGGTCGGGAAGGCCAGAACGCCCTGCGTCCTGAGATTGAGTCCCAAGGAATAATAATTGGCGCCGCCGAAGGAATTGGCCTCATGCGCGCGCTTGAGCCGCGAGAAGCCGCCTACAGCTAGGGCGAAAACGAGGAGAATTAAATTAAGAGACTCTAAATCAGGGCGCCGCCGGCAGCCGACGAATCTATTCGATCTCGGAACCGTTCCCATCGCCCCGATCGGCGGCTCGGACGGCAAGGACTATATCCGCAGTTCGCGGGCCTCGGCCACGCGGCGGCTGAGGCGGACGATCTGGGGCCAGTCCCGGGAGACGATGTCCTGGCAATGGGCCAGGTTGTTGCGCAGGAACTCCAGGTCCGAGACGACCTCCCGCGCGATCCGCCGCGACGAGAAGCCGAACGCGCCGCGCTCCGCCTCCTCGCTCATGAGGATCTCCCCCTTGTCGGAAAGCTGGAGGCAGTCCAGCAGGGAGACGCTCTGCCCCCGCCGCTCCCGCTCGGCCTTCAGCGCCCGGGCCTTGGCCGCCCGCTCCCCGGAAAGAAGCGACGACCACTCATCCCGCGGCCAGCGCGCCCGGATACGCTCGGTCATCTCTAGGTCGAGCATCGAGACGATCCCGAACAGCCACATCCGCACGACGGGCTTCTGTAGGTCGTCCTTCATCACGACCCCGGACACGCCGTGCGTGCCCGCGACGAAGCAGGCGTCGAAGCGGACCAGAACCTGGATCACGTCGGTCAAAGGCGCCTCGGAGGAGACCGTTTGCGCGGGGGCGATCTTCCCGGAGCGGCCGGAAGGACCGATGCGCTCGGCGATGTCCGCCGCCCGGAAGCCGCGCAGCAGCACCTCCACGGACCTGGCGTGGCGCGACGCCAGAATCAGCCCGGCGGGCGCCACGCAGGCCGCGGCGGCGCGTCCGCGGCCCAGCCGCTCGCGTCCCTTGGCCAGCTCCGCCTGGGCCAAACGGTGGAGGCGGGCGTCGCCGCCGCGCAAAACCCCGAGCAGGGACTCCATCTCGTCGAGATAGACCTTGCCGAAGCGCGGGTCGTGGGACACGATGTCGCGGCAGTTGTCGATCAGGTCGGCGAGCCTGACGGTCATGGCCCCGGCCGAAGCCCCGGCCAAATGCTCGCGGTCGAGCGCCTTGCGCCGGGCGCGGTTGCCGTCGCCCGGGCGGCTGACGTCGGTGAGCTCTTCGACGAGGGCCGCGACGTCCGGGCCGAAATCGCGCGCGATATCCTCGACGGTCGCGGGCGTGTCCTCCACCGTGTCGTGCAGCCAGGCGGCCGCCAGCATCTCGGGGGTCGCAGCCGCCTCGGCGGTCAGCGCGGCGACGCCGCGCAGATGCGTCTCGTAAGGCTTGTCCGTGTACTTGCGCCGATGGTCGATGCGCCGGTGCGCCGCGGTCGCGAAAAGCCGCGCCTTGGCGACGAGCGGGTGCTCCACGGGGGCGCCGGGCGCGCGGGATTTCATCGAGGCGTCTCCTTTAGAAAACGGTGCAGCAGGGCCGAACCCAGAAGCGCGGCCGTCAGCGACGCGGCGGCGATGCCGGCCTTGGCGTCGGCGAGATGCCCCGGATCGGAGAACGAAAGGCCGCCGATGAACAAGGACATCGTGAAGCCGATCCCGCCGAGGAAGGCCACGGCCAGCAGTTGTCCGCGGCCGATGCCCTCCGGAAGCGAGACGAGCCGCAGCCCGCGGGCGCCCACCGTCGTCAGGAAGATCCCGATCGGCTTGCCCAGGACCAGGCCCGCCGCCACTCCGAGCGCGACGGGGCTGGAGGCGGAGGAAGCCAGCTGGGAAACGCCCAGCTTCACCCCGGCGTTGAGGAAGGCGAAGACGGGAATGATCAGGAAGGTCACCCAGGGGTGCAGCACAGCGATCAGCCGGTCGACGGGCGAGGGGCCGCCCTCGGGCAGGGATATCGGCGTCATCAGACCGAGGATCACCCCGGCGATGGTGGCGTGGATTCCGCTGGCCAGCACGCAGCCCCAAGCCGCCGTCGCCGCCAGGACGTACGCCCAGGGGCGCCTCACCCCCGACGCCTTCATCGCGTGGATGGCGAGGAACGCCGCCGCCGCCGCGCCGAGGGCCGCGACATTCATCTTCGCCGTATAGAACGCGGCGATGACCAAGATGGCCAGAAGATCGTCGACGATCGCCAGCGCGAGCAGGAAGATCTTGAGCGCCGCCGGCACGCGCCGCCCGAACAGCGACAGCACGCCGACGGCGAAGGCGATGTCGGTAGCCATCGGGATGGCCCAGCCGTGCAGGGTCTGCGGCGCGCGCCGGTTGAAGACGAAGTAGATCACGGCCGGCACGATCGCCCCGCCCACGGCCGCCAGCGCCGGCAGCGCGGCCTTGCGCGCCGTGTCCAGGTGCCCGACCAGCACCTCCCGCTTGATCTCCAGCCCGACGACGAAAAAGAAGATCGCCATGAGGCCGTCGTTGACCCAGAGCTCCAGGGTCATGCGCAGAACCGGCCGGCCGGCGAAATCCACGGTCACGGGCAGGCCCGCCATGCCGGCGTGGAAGTCGGCCAGAAGCGGGCTCGAGAAGAGCCCCTGGGAATTGACGAAAATAAAGGACAGCGCCGCCGCCGCCATCAAGGCGACGCCGCCGGCGGCCTCCGTTTTCAGGAACTGGCCCAGGGGATCGATTATCTTTCGCATCAAAGGGCCGCGCGGGCCGCGCAAAGAATACCGCCTTTGCGACGCGCGACGCAATCGCCCTACGGCGCGCGGCCTACGCCAGTCGGTAAGTCGTCGCCCGGGTCCGGCCCTCGCGCAGCACAAGCCCCGATTCCACCAGGGGCTTGACGATCTGCCCCACGCGCGCCCGGGTGAGCTGAAACGCCGCCTCCATGTCCGGGGCCTTGGCCCGTCCTTTGTCCCGCAGGAAGCGCAACACGTCCTCCTGGCGCTTGGTGAGGCGCATGCGCGGGGCTTTGGCGTTCACTTTGAGAGACATGATGCGCTGCTGGGTCTTCTTCAGCGTTTCAACCACTCCCTGGGCCACGTACTCAAGCCAGAAGGTCAAATCTCCGTCCAGATCGCGCGCCTGTTGCATCTTGGCGTAGTAGAGCTGGCGGTCGGCCTCGTAGAACTCATCGAGCGCGAAAAGATGCTGGGTGTCGAAGCCGCGGGTGTAGAGCAGCCAGACGCCCAGCGCGCGAGCGGCGCGGCCGTTGCCGTCGGCGAAAGGGTGAATGGACGCCAGCTGATGATGGGCCGCCGCATTGACCATGACCGGATGAAGACGCGCCGCCTCCGGTCCGTCGACCCAAGCCAGCATCTCCCGCGTCAGTTCCCGGGCTTGCTCGGGCCCCGGCGGAGTATAAACGGTCCTTCCCTTATGGTCGACGACGCGGTTTGCCTTGGCCTTATAGCGCCCCGACTGCGCCGGAGGAAGAATCCCGGCGGTCAGCGCGGCATGGAGGCGCAAAAGGTCCTTCTCGGCAATTGTCGATCCGGGCTTGCGGCTCCAGATCCAACGCATGGCGCCCAGGTAGTTCTTGACCTCCCGAACGGCCCGATCCGCAACCCCTGAAACCTCGCCGCGCGCCAGGGCCTCCACCTCCGGCAGGGCCAGCGGATTACCCTCGATCGCGGTGGAGGAGTGCGCCAGCCGGGACGCCGTATCCCTTTGCAGGGCCGGCAGCCAGGGCACGTCCACCACCGCCTGAGCGATCCACGCTTTGAGCTCGGTCGCCTCCGTGAGCATCCTCAGCAGATCCGGCGAGATATGGAGCTTGGGCTTGTACACGCCCCCAGTATATACTTACGTCAAGTTTACGTCAATATTTACGTCAAGTCCCGTCTTTTCACCAATATGGTAGGGTGATGGCCGATGAGGTCCTCCGCCTGGTACGCGGCTCCGATTGGGGAATTTCTCGGCACCCCGGAACAACGGGTGCGCGGCGGACTTGTCGATGCGAGCCAGTTCGATGTCACGCAGACGCAACGGGACGCATGGATGCGGGAGATCGGCATCCTCCGCGCGGCGCTGGCCGGGGTGGAGGGATGGCTCGTCCTTGAGTTCGACATCCCGCGTCTTGGTTCCCGCGTGGACGCCGTAGTCATCAGCGGCTCCGCCCTCATCCCCATCGAGTTCAAGGTCGGCGAACGAACATACGCCCGCTCCGACTTCAATCAGGCATGGGACTATGCGCTCGATCTCAAGAACTTTCACGCCGGCAGCCACGACGCGCCCCTCTTCCCCATACTTCTCGCCACCGAAGCGGCCGACTCCGACGTCAAATGGGAACCTCCCCACCCCGACGGAGTGAGATCGCCGCGACGCTGCAATCCCGACGGACTGGCCCGAGCCATTTCTGAGGCTCGGGGTGAAGCGACGGGACCCACGCTCGACGGCGCCACATGGATCGCGGCCGCATACCATCCGACCCCCACGATCATCGAAGCAGCTCAGGCCCTGTACGCACGACACACCGTCGAGGCCATTTCGCGCAGCGACGCCGGTGCGAAGAACCTGAGCGTCACCTCGCGCACGGTGGAGTCGGTCATCGAGGCCGCGGCCCGAGACGGGTTCAAGGCGATCGTCTTCGTGACGGGAGTGCCCGGCGCCGGAAAGACGCTCGTCGGGCTCAATGTGGCGACGCACCGCAGGCGCAGCGATGACGCCACACACGCCGTTTTCCTGTCGGGCAACGGCCCCCTCGTCGCCGTCCTCCGAGAAGCGCTCACCCGCGACGAGCTTGCGCGGCGAAAGGCGAGCGGGAAACGAACACGAAAGGGGGTGGTCGCGCAGGAGGTGAAGCCGTTCATCCAGAACGTGCATCATTTCCGCGACGACGGCATCCGAACTCTTGAATCACGCGAGGTGCCGCACGACAGGGTCGTCATCTTCGATGAGGCTCAGCGGGCGTGGGACCTCCCCAAGACCGCCGACTTCATGAAGCGGCGTAAGAAGCTTCCGGGGTTCAATCGATCCGAACCGCAGTTTCTCATCGAGTACATGGACCGACATCCCGACTGGGCTGTCATCATCTGTCTCGTCGGAGGCGGACAAGAAATCAACACGGGCGAAGCCGGCATCAGCACCTGGCTTGACGCGGTGCGCGAACACTTTCCCGCTTGGCGCGCGTACATCTCGCCCGAACTTTCCGACGGCGAATACGCCGCGGGGCACGCCTTGGAAAAACTGCGCGGCGTGGCCCGGGTCGAGCGAAACCCGGAGCTTCATCTGTCCGTGTCCATGCGCGCGTTCCGGTCCGAGAAGGTCTCGGCGTTCGTGAAGGCGCTGCTCGACATCGATACGGATAGGGCACGAGAGCTGCTGCGGCAGGTGACCGAGCGCTACCCCATCGTGGTGACCCGCGACCTTGATGCCGCCAAGGATTGGACGCGCAGCCACGCCCGGGCCTCCGAACGCTATGGTCTGGTGGCCAGTTCGCAAGCGCAGCGACTCAAACCGTATGCCATAGACGTCCGAGTGGACGTCGACCCGGTGCACTGGTTCCTCAACGATGCCGACGACACACGCTCGAGCTTCTACCTGGAGGACGCGGCGACCGAGTACCAAATCCAGGGTCTCGAACTTGACTGGATCTGCATGACGTGGGACGCCGATCTCCGCTTCAACGGAAGGGAATGGCTGCATCGGTCTTTCAACGCGAAAGGCTGGCAGAAAATTCATGCCGCCGAACGGCAGCGGTACCTCGTCAACGCCTATCGCGTTCTCCTCACGCGGGCGCGCCAGGGAATGGCGATCTTCGTTCCGACCGGCGACCCCGCCGACCCGACGAGGCCGCCCGCGTACTACGATTCAACCTACGCCTATCTGCGCGACATCGGTATTTCCGAGATCGATCCGACCGCCGCGGCTGCCGGCTTCTAAAAGGTGACGTTGGCCGCCAGGCGCAGGAAGGAGGAGTTCTTCAGATCGAAGCGGCCGACTTCGCTCTTGCCGCTGTAGACCTCGAAGCGGCGGTTCACGGTGCCGCCGGCGGTCACCTCGAAGAAGACCTTGTCGGTCGGCAGGATGCGAAGCGAGGCGCCGATCGTTCCGACGGAGAAGCTCACGGAGTCGTTCTTGAGCGAGCCCTGCGTGAGGCTGTACTTTCCGCCCGAAACCTGGCCGACGGCTCCCAGTTGGAGGGACCGGGCCAGGACGTAAAAGTACGACGCCTTCAAGGGCGCGACGACCTCGACGACGTGCGAGCCCGCCTCCGGGCGCGCGGCCGTCGAAGCGGCGACGTTGTAAGTGACCACGAACGTCGGGACGACCCGGGGATCGCCGAACTCGTTGACGACGGCGACGCCGCCGCCGGCCTGGAAGCCCTTCCAGACGGTTCTTAAAACGGTGACGCCGCCCTGCAGAAGCCAGCTGTTCCGGGACTCGTCGTGGCCGTCGTAGTAGAAGCCCGGGGTGAGCGTGGTCACCGTCCGCCAATCCCGATTGATCGTCTCGATCCAGGTCAGGGAATAATTCGCGCCGTAGAAATCCTCGACCTCGTTGGTGCCGGGGGTGAAGTCCCGGTAGTACAGGGACATCTTCTCCGCGTAGAGGGAGTTGGCCAGGACCGTTTTCCCGCCCCGGAAGACGAACATGGGCAGCGAGGCGGCGCCGTAGATCTTGGTCTGGCGGATCTCGCCGTTGTTCAGCGTGGACCCGGCGGGGATGTTGGAGATGTGCGAGTACGGGAAGAACTCGTAGCCGGCCGAGACCCCGACCGCGCCGGCCCGCGCCGCGCACAAGCCGGCCGCCAGAATCAGGAGCGGAAACGACGTAAAACGCTTGTATGCGTGGAACATGGCGGACCTCATCGCACCGGAGTATTTACGCGGGCGGCATTATAGCACCGCTCAGAATCATTGTTCTATACTACGGTTTCCGGCGCGAACGCGCCGTCGGCACAACCCGCGGAGAGGACCCATGCATAAAAAACACGGAATCGTCCCAACCATCAAAACCCTTCGGCTTGCGGCGATCGCCGCCGCGTTCGCCGTCGCCGCAGCGCCCCGGGGAGCCGGAGCGCAGCCCGCGGCGGAGAGCCCGCGCGCGAACTTCTACGCCTGGGCCAACCGCGAGTGGCTGGCGAAGGCCGTGATCCCCGGCGATCAGGCGCGCGTGGACAATTTCACGGACCTCCAAAACACCGTCTACGACCGGCTCAACAAGCTGTTCGTCGGTCTGCGCAAGGCGCCGTCCCGCACCGAGGAGCAGGAAAAAATCATTAAGATCTACGACGGCTTCGCCGACCTGGAGGCGCGCGAGCAGCGGGGCGCCCAGCCGATCGCCGAGGACCTCAAGGCCATCGACGCCGTCAAGACGCACCGGGACGTCGCGCGGCGGTTCGCGGAGCTCCAAAAGATCGGCGTCGCCTCCCCGCTGGTGATCGGCCCCCTGTCGGATTTCAAGGACTCGACGAGGAACATCGCGATCGTGGTCCAGAACGGCCTGGCCATGGACCGGGACTACTACTCCGGGACGGACGCGCGCTCGGTCAAGCAGCGCGCGCTCTATGAGGCCTTCGTCGCCGACCTGTTCAAGGCGGCCGGCATCCCGGACGCCGAAGCCAAGGCGAAGGAAGCCCTGGCCGTGGAAACCAAGCTGGCCGCGATCCAGTGGAGCAAGGTCGAAAACCGCGACATGCGCAAGATCTACAACCCGCGCACGCCCGCCGAGTTCCTCAAGATGACCCGAGGCATCTACGGCGAGCAGGCCCTCTCGGTTCTGGGCGTGCCGGCGGGCGCCAAGATGGTGGTGGCCCAGCCCTCCTTCGTCAGGGACTACGCGGCCCTCTTCCGGACGATCGGAGTGGGCCAGTGGAAGACCTACATGAAGGCCCGCCTGCTCGCGAAGGACGCGGCGCTGCTTTCGTCGCCCTTCAAGAAGGCCCTGGTGAAATACGAGATAGCCCTGGGCCTGTACGCCCAGGAGAAGCCGATGTGGAAGCAGAGCGTCGACTATCTCAACAACTCGGTGGGGATGATGGTCGGCAGGGCCTACTCGGACGAGTATTTCAAGGAGGCGACGAAGAAGTCCGTGGAAAAGCTGGTGCTGAGCATCCGCGACGAGTTCCGCGCGTCCATCGCCCGCGCCCAATGGCTGGCGCCGGAAACCAGGGCGAAGGCGCTCGAGAAGATCGACGCGATGGAGTTCAAGATCGGCTATCCGGACAAATGGAAGGACTACTCGGCGCTGAAGATCGATGGAACCGACGCGATCGCCAACGACCGGCGCATCATGCGCTTTGAGCACGCGCGGTCGATGGCCAAGATCGGCCGCCCGGTCGACAAGTCCGATTGGGAGCACGCCCCGCAAGAGATCAACGCCTTCTACGACCCGAGCGCGAACTCGTTCGTGCTCCTGGCCGGCATCCTGCAGGAGCCGTTCTACAGCGCGACGGGAGACGCCGTGATGAACTACGGCGGGATCGGCTTCGTCGTCGGCCACGAGATCGGCCACGGCTTCGACGACCAGGGCAGCCGCTTCGGGCCCAAGGGAAACCTGAAACAGTGGTGGACCCCGGCCGACGACGCGGCCTACGCCCGCAAGCGCAAGAGCCTCATCGAGCAGGCCAACGCCTACGAGATCCTGCCCGGCACCTTCCTAAAGGGGGAGTTGGAGATCGGAGAGATCATGGGCGACCTCTGCGGCGCGCAGATCGCGCTGGGCGCCTACCGGAAAGCCGTGGCCGCCCAGGGCGCGGACGACAAGAAGGTCCTGAAGGACTTCTTCGCCCAGCTCGCGGCGACCTGGCGCAGCAAATGGCGGGAAGACTTCCTGCTGCAGGTCCTGCAGACCGACGGACACCCCCCGTCCGAGTTCCGCTCCAACGGCATCGTGAAGCAATTCGACGAATTCCACCAGATCTACGAGGTGAAGCCCGGCGACAAGATGTACCTGGCCCCGGAGAAGCGCGTGCTGATGTGGTAGGGCGGATCCGCTTTATGTTGACATTTATACAACGTTCGTTGTATACTTAACAACAATATGGCGGAGCTCTTGGAAGAGATATTCGCGTCCCGCACGCGCGCGGGCCTCATCGCCGCCTTCACGTTGCGGCCGGGCGAACGCCTTTACCTGAGGGAAGTCGCGCGACTCATCAGGGCGGATGTACGCGCGGTCAAAGTCGAACTCGACCGTCTGGAACGCCTGGGATTTTTAAAGAGCGAGACCTCGGGCAATCGACGCTACATGAAAGTCAACCAGGCCTTTCCCCTCTATCCCGAACTCAAAGCCATGGTCATCAAGACCGTGGGCCTCGGCGAGAGCCTACGCGCCGCCCTCGCCCAGTTGACAGGCATCCGTTTCGCGTTCGTCTACGGTTCGGTCGCCAAGGGAGAGGAGACTGCGGAGAGCGATCTCGACCTATTCATCGTGGGAAAAGCTTCCGGGCCCTTGCTCCATAAGGCGCTCTCCGGCGCCAAGGCCGCCCTGCGACGCGAGATTAACACGTCGCGCTTCACGCTCGAGGAAATATGGGCGCGTCTCAAAAAAGGGGACTCCTTTATCAAGGATGTCCTAGGCGGCCGGAAAATATTTATCATAGGCGCGGAAGATGAGCTTGCAAGAGTTCTTGGCCTCCGGCCGTCTTAAGCGCCACAAGGCGTCCGCCCAAGACATTGGCAAGCTGTTCGCCGTCGTCAAGCGCGATTTGGCCGATGCCCAAGTGAAAGGCCTCTCCGAGGATCGCCGCTTCACCATCGCCTACAACGCCGCGCTCCAGGCCGGCCGCGCGCTCCTCGCCGCGGAGGGCTACCGCACCGCAGGCCAAGGGCACCACCACACCGTGTTCCAGGCGTTGCGCCTGCTCATGGATCAAGAGCACCGCCATGTGCTGGACTATTTGGACGACTGCCGGTCCAAGAGAAACCTGGCGGATTATCTGGGGACCGAGGTCGCGTCCGAGCAGGAAGTCGCGGAGTTGGTCCAAGAGGCAAAAATGTTTTCCTCCCTTCTCCACGACCTCATCCGCAAACGTCACCCAAGCCTGCTAAAATAATCATGCGCTCGCTTACGAGCGACTGCGGTCGGTAGTTGTGACGCTCCTGCTCCACTTCGCTACCGACGCCCGCCTTCGCCCCGACGATCCGGTTTGCCCTCACGCTGACGCGGGCCGTCCTCGCGTCGGCGCCGGCCGCTCTCGCGCCGACCCCGGACGCCCTCATGCTGCTGAGCCGAAGCGCCCGGCCGGCGAAGGTCCCGCATCCCCCGGACTTGGGGACGCTCCGCCGGCTGCGGCGAAGGCGCCCGCCGTTCCGGAGGATCCGCCCGTTCCCGCGCCGTCTCGCGCCGCGCGGGGGCGCGTTCCCGCTCGCGCTGAGCGCGGGGCCTATCCTCCCAGGTCCGGCGGAGCTCCGGCTCGCGGCCGCGCAAGCGCTCGACGCGCTCATGGAGAGGCTGCAGACGGGAAAGCTCCGTGACCCGCAGGTAGCTCCGCCCCTGCCGAACATCGGTCTGCGGGGCGGCGCCGCGGGAGACCTGCACCTCCTGGCGCGGCTCCAGCATGGTCTCCTGGACCGACGGGGCGTCCTTGGCCCGGACGGCGACCCGGCCCTCGTCGAAGACGCCGACGGAGGTCCGCCCG
This sequence comes from uncultured Elusimicrobia bacterium, assembly GCA_903874575.1. Classification (GTDB taxonomy): domain Bacteria; phylum Elusimicrobiota; class Elusimicrobia; order UBA1565; family UBA9628; genus GWA2-66-18. The sequence continues at coordinate 384 of CAIQSZ010000389.1, read as the reverse complement.
TCCTCCGCCACCTCCACGCCGAACTCGGTGCCGCGCACGGCCGCGACCGCGGTTGGGGTCCGGACCTCCAGCCGACGCCCGAGGCTCTTCTCCCAATGCATCTTCGCGACCAGAGCCCCAAGGTCCAGGTCGATGAAGGTGTGCTTCTCCAGATCCGTCACGCCCAGGCAGACCACGGCGCAGATATTGAGCCTGAAGCCGTCGTCCGCGCACACGCGCTTGAAGAAGCTGCGCAGCAGGGCCTTGGCCGAGTCGAAATCCACGATGACCCCGGCCTGGATGGGCCGGATGACCCGGATGCGTTCCGGAGCCTTGCCGAGGTAGCTCTTGGCCTCGGCTCCGGTGGCGATGACCGCGCCCGTGCCGTGCTCTATGGCGATGACC
>CAIQSZ010000388.1 GCA_903874575.1 uncultured Elusimicrobia bacterium | reverse complement strand
CCGGATCTGGCGCTTCCCACGACCCCGAGCGTTCCGGCCGACGTCGCGGCACGGGCGGCCCTGGCGGACGCGGGCGGACGCGGGGCCGCGCGCGGCGCGCCGACTTTGGTGGTCCTGCCGCTGGAAACCGACGGACGCCCGCACCTGGCCTGGAAGCTGCGCGTGGACGCGGCCGGCGGCTCCTGGCGCTACTTCGTCGACGCCCTCACCGGCCAGGTTCTCCTGCGCTATTCGATCATCCGCTTCGCCGGGCCCTGCCTCAGTTCGGGCGTCGTCAGCGGAATGGTCTGGGACATCGACCCCATCACTACGCCCGGCCCCGTGAGCCGGCGCTTCAATAACCAGTACGTCTATCTGCCCGACGGCTCGGGCGGCGTCACGCAGACCCTGACAGAATACGACGCGACCTACGGCGACGGCTTCTTCTGCGACCCGTGGCGGTACGACAAGGTGTCCATGTCCCTGCAGGGACCCTACGTCAGCGTCTCGGAGTTCCGCGGCCCCAACGCCCACTACGACAACGGCGGCGGCCAGTGGCACACCGCGGCTACGCCCGCGTCGTCGCCGCACCCGTACCCGAACAATTCCACGCTCGTATCCTCCATCGACCTGTCCGTCGCCGCGCCCAACGCCGTCGAGTTCCTGCCCGTCTTCCAGAACTTCGCGGTCGGCGGCTTCAGCGGCGGCCAGGGCGAGGGCTCCGGCGACATCAGCGACGACGACCAACTCTTCATCTACGACGGCTACGGCCATCCCATCGCCAGCTACGTCGGCAACCGCGGCCCGTTCAACGGCGCGACGGTCCACGGCCAACGAATGACGCTCGCCGTACGCTCCAACGAATCCGGACAGAACAACGGCTACGACGTCGCCATCTCGAGCTACCTGGTCCTGACCACCGCGGGCAGCGACGGGGCGCCGCTGTCCAGCCACATCTGGACCGCGGCCGATCAGCCGCAGAACATCCACGGCGAGATGTCGCTGTTCTATCACCTCAACAAGATGCACGACTACCTTGCGGGCGTGGACGGGTCGGGCGCCGTCCCGATCGCCGGCCCCGTCGTGGCGATGGCCCACGTCGGGCCCGACCTGCTCAACGCCTTCTACGACCCCGACTACGACGATCTCTTCTTCGGCGACGTGAGCGGACTGGCGCCGTCCGACGCGTTCATGGACGACGCCACCGTCCCGCGCCACGAGTACGTGCACTATATCATCGAAAAGATCTGGTCCATCCAGAACTACGGACAGGCCGGGGCGATCTCGGAGGGAACCGCCGATTATTTCTCCGCGAGTTCCCTGGATCAGCCGCACATCGGCTCCTATGTTGTCGGAGTGCTGTCCGGGCAAAGCGGATCGCTGCGAGAGCTCGACTGCCAATCCAACTCGCCTTGCTACCAACTCGGCAGTCCGGCGACCGGCTGGCAGGGTGAAATTCATAACGACAGCCCGTTTATCTCCCAGGCCCTGTGGGACGTCCGCAAGAACCGCATCGCGGCCCAGGGCCACGACACCGGCCGTTCGTGCGCGGACGGACTCGTTTTCCAGTCTTTGTTGTTCTTCCCGGAAAGTTTCGCCGAATTCTACGAGGCCATGCTCCAAGTCGACAAGCTGGGGACCGTCGCCGCGTGCGGCGGCGCCAACATCGTCCAGCCGGTGATCGCCTCCGCCTTCGGCGCCCACGGGCTGATCCCGGCGGGCGGAGACGTTTATGAATCCAACGACGGGTTCGAGACCGCCACCGACATCAGCTCCATGTCCGCGGTCAGCGCGACCCTCTACCCGGTCGCCGATCAGGATTTTTACTCCTTCGCCGCCGGCCCCGGGCTCGTCCAAATCACGCTGAGCCTGCCGCCGATCGGCAGCGGGTTGTTTAAAGCCTACCAGTTGAAGCTATATAACGCGTCCCGACAAGTCGTCGCGGGCGTCGCGCCCCCATACGACGGCTTCGGCACCATCGACGGGTTCTGTGACCAGGTGGACTGCACCACGACCCAGTCTCAGATGACGCTCAAATACAACAACCCCTCAGGGACGCTGCTGTACGCCGAGGTGGTCGCAGGAGACGCCCTGGACGGCTCGAACAGCGGCGTGAATTCGTCCGTTCCCTACGCTCTCACGGTCTCCTACCCGCAGGCTGGCGCGCTGGCAAGCTCGGTCGTCAGCGCGGCATTCGACCGCGACGTCATCGCCTTCACGGTCAACACGTCCACCTTCGTGCATAATCAGGATTGGCGCTTCGCCTACGCCCAGTTGAGAGATCAAGGCCTGCGCGTCATCCCGAATACCGTGACGCACGTCCCCAACGTCTTCGGCGACTATCTGCTTTTCTTGAGTTCGGAAAACGCAGGAGGCACGATAACGGGCCGCGTCCAACTCTCCGCGGCCGCCAGCTTCGAAAGCCGCTTTCCTGCGTTCGGAACCGTCTATCTGGAGATATTCGGCTATAACGTCCTCCAGGGCCCCACGACGAAGGCCTCCTCCATGGGCCTGTCCAACCCGCTAAACCTGAGTTCCGACCGGACCGAACTTGCGGCGTACAACAACGTGTTCAACCCTGCGCTGGGACAGAAGGCGACCGTCAAGTACGCCGTCTCCGGCGCCGGACGCCTGACTCTCAAGCTTTATACGGTCACCGGACGCTACGTGCGAACCTTGTTCGACGGCGACGCTCCCGCAGGCAAGGGATCGGTCGATTGGGACGGCAGCAACGCTTCCGGCGCGGGCGTCGCCAGCGGCGTCTATGTGATCCGGGCGGACGGCCCCGGACTGCGCGCCACGCAGAAGATCGTCGTGCTTCATTGATGAATCGACACCCATTCGCCGCTCTGACGGCCGCCGCGCTCGTCGCGCTCGGGGCGCCCGCGCGCGCCGACAACGCGGGCGTCACCGCGGCTCCGGTCCTGCAGGTTCCCCTGGGAGCGCGCGCGCTGGGAATGGGGGGAGCCTTCTGCGCCGTGGCGACCGACGCCAGCGCCCTCCAGTATAATCCCGCGGGCCTGGCGCGGCTCAACGCGCATGAACTGAATTTCAGCTACATCGTCGGCGCGGGGGAAAGCACCCTGCAGAACCTCGCGTACGCCGCCCCGACTCCGCTGACCGGGATCTCCGGCAACGGCTACACCACGGCCGCGGCCAGCGCGCTGCTCTCGCAAAGCGGCACGATAGAGGTCAACACCCTGCGCGCCGACGGGTCGCTCGGCTCGTCTCAGCGCCTGTCGGCGGGCAGCGACATGGTCCTCACCGGCGGCTACGCCGAACGCGTGGGGATGACGGCGATGGAAACCAAGAGCGGGACCCTGAACATCGACCATTTCTTCGGCGTGGCGGGGAAATACCTGAGATCGACCTTGGTCGAGAGCTACCACGCGACCGCCTTGGCGGCCGACGTCGGCTATTTGGCGCACTCGCCGGAGGCCGGCTGGAGCGTAGGCGCTTCCGTCCTCAACCTCGGGGGCAAGCTGAAATATCTCCAACAGGCCGACCCCTTGCCCACCACGGTCCGCGGCGGCGGCGCCTGGCAGGGCGGGGTTCCCTCCGTCCATAACCTGATCGCGGCCGTCGACGGCGACTACGTGATCGACGAGCACCTGTGGCACGCGAACGCCGGCGTCGAGTATTTCTGGCTCAAATCCTACGGCCTGCGCATCGGCTATCGCTTCAACTACGGCTCTCAGGGCGGCCTCACGATGGGCTTCGGCTACCGCTGGAAGGGGCGCGTTCTGATCGACTACGCCTACGACCTTGGGGACCTGCTGGGCAACGCCCAACGCGTGACCGTCGCGTATCGCTTCGGCGGCGTCCCGCCGTCCGTTCGCGGCCGCCAGCGACGCCCGTTCATCGAAACCTCTCCGGAGCACGAAGAGATGCCGGACCTGGAACAGCGCCGGCCGGCGACCGACGACATCCCTCGTCCCCGAGCCGTGCCGCGCGAACGCCTGCAGGGCGCGCCCGGCTGGATTTACTGACGGCCGGTCAGTCTCCTTTCTTTTCCGAGCGGGAGCGCATGGAGGCATTGAGGACCTTCTTGCGCAGGCGGATGCTGGCGGGCGTCACTTCGACGAGTTCGTCGTTGTCGATGAATTCAAGAGCCTGCTCCAGGGAGAGTATCTTCGGCGGCTCCAATTGGATGGCCTCGTCGGAAGCCTTCGAGCGCATGTTGGTCAGCGCCTTGGCTTTGCACGGGTTTATGACCATGTCGGCTTTTCGCGAGTTGGTGCCCACGATCATGCCCTCGTAGACCTCCACGCCGGGGGGGACGAAAAAATCGGAACGTTCCTGAAGGTTGCTGAGAGCGAAGCCGGTGGTGCTGCCGGCCTCCTTGCAGATGAGCACTCCGTTGGCGCGTTCCGCCGGCTCCGAACCCTTCGGGCCGTAGCCGTTGAAGCTGTGGTGCATCATGCCGGTGCCCTTGGTCAAGGTCATCAACTCGCCTTTGAAGCCCATCAGACCGCGCGAGGAGATCACGTATTCCAGGCGCACGCGCGAGGTGCCTTCCGGCGCCATGTTGGTGAGTTGGCCGAAACGACGGCCCAGGGCCTCGATGATCGCTCCCTGGTAGGTCGCGGGAGCGTCCACGACCAGATTTTCCATCGGTTCGCTGACCACGCCGCCGACCTCGCGGAAGATGACTTCCGGGCGGGAGACCGCCAGTTCGAAGCCCTCGCGGCGCATCGTCTCGATGAGCACGGATAGATGCAGTTCGCCCCGGCCGGAAACCTTGAAATGGCCTTCGCCCGGCATCTGCTCGATCTTGAGCCCGACGTTGATCTGCTGTTCCTTGAGCAGGCGCTCGCGGATATGGCGGGAGGTGACGAACTTGCCTTCGCGCCCGGACAACGGCGAGTTGTTGACCATGAACTCCATGGACAACGTCGGCTCGTCGATCTCCAGGGGAGGCAGCGCCTGGGGATTGCCGATGGACGACACCGTGTCGCCGACGTTGATGGTCTCCATGCCCGCCAGCGCGACGATGTCGCCGGCCTGGACCTCATTGACGTCGCGGCGCTGAAGCCCGTAGTACATCTGGAGCATCGTGATCTTGCCGGGAATGATCTTTCCGTCCTCGGCCTTGATCAGCGCGGCGGTCTCGTTCTTGGCGAGGCGCCCGTTCTGAATGCGGCCGATGCCGATTTTGCCCAGGTAGTTGCTGTAGTCCAGCATGGTGACCAGCATCTGAAGCGGCTTCGTCGGATCGACGCTGGGTCCGGGGACCGACTTGAGGATGGTGTCGAACAACGGCGTCATGTCCGCGCCCACCTTGCCGACGTCGTAGCTGGCCCAACCGGCCTTGCCCGCGGCGTAGACGGTCGCGAAGTCCATCTGCGGATCGGTCGCGCCCAGGTCGATAAACAGGTCGAACACCTTGTTCAAAGCCTCCTGCGGGCGGATATGGGGACGGTCCATCTTGTTGATGACGACGATCGGGTGCAGACCCAGCGCCAGCGCCTTGCGCAGGACGAAGCGGGTCTGAGGCATAGGGCCTTCCACCGCGTCGACGACCAGGAGCGCTCCGTCGACCATCTTCAGGATGCGTTCGACCTCGGAGCCGAAGTCGGCGTGGCCGGGGGTGTCGACGATGTT